>CAIUDO010000376.1 GCA_903897935.1 uncultured Pseudomonadota bacterium | reverse complement strand
GCTGACTGCTGACCGCTTGTCCAAGGGCTAGCGGGACGCGAGGTAGGCGGCGACGACGGGGTGCGCCGCGACCGCGCCGTGCAGCGCGAGCAGCTTCGGCCACGTCGCGAACACCGTCGCCGGGATGTGGTCGTAGGCGCCCGACAGGTACGCGCTCAGGATGACGTAGAGCTTGAGGTCCGCGACCTGGATCGCGTCGCCACCCAAGAACGGCCCTACGATCGTGCGCTCCATCGTGGCGGCCCAGTGCGCGAGGTGCCCGGCCGCGAACGCTTCGCGCGCCGTCTTCTTGGCGTCGTCGGACATGCCTGGGCTGCCCGGCATCTTGGCCCGCAGATCCTCGACGGACTGCATCACCGCCTCGTGTTGGGCCGCGGCCCACGGGTCGGTCGGGTGCAGGCCGTGGCCGCGCCCGATGTAGGTCAGGATCGCGCAGCACTGCGCCAGCGACGCGCCGTCGACCGTCAACACGGGCAACGACCCGAACGGCGTGGTCGGCTTGAGGGCCGCCCACTCAGCGCGCCCCAAGCGCACGTCGTCGAACGCGATCCCGGCCAGGGTAAGGGCCAACCGGCACTCCAGGCCGCGGCTCCCGTCAAAGTCGAAGTAGGTCAAGGAAACGGACATCGGCCCTCCAGGCGGACCTTGCCGGTATCGCGCGGTCCCCTCACCCGCCTTCGGCACGAACGATCTGCCCCTCGACGAACAACGCGGCGCCGCGGCCGAGGGGTGTGCCTGCGCGCGTGACCAGCTGCGGGCGGTAGGTGAACGTAGACGGGCCTTCGACCCGCATCATCACCAGAGCGCCGAGCTCGAGGTCAGCGGCGACGAGGTGCCGCGGCACCCAGCCGAACCCGGCGCCGTCGAGCAGCGCGAGACGCTTCGAGTGGAAGTCCGACAAGTGCGCGACGTTTCGGCTGCCGAGGAACGAGCGCTTCGGAGCCCTCGCGAACGTCGGCGATGAGTCGCGCACGACGAGCTCGGCGAACGCGGCCCGAGCGTCGGCGGTGACGGGGCCTGCTGCCAACGGGTGCCCGGGCGCCACCACCAGCACGAGCTCGAGCGGCGGCAACGGGAACGCGTCGTAGCCGAGCTGGTCGCCGTCCCCAGCGAAGCCGAGGATCATCATGACGTCCGCTTCGTCGTGCACGAACCGGTGGACCACGCCCTCCTGGAACTCGACGTCTACGCGAAGCCTGGTTGGAACGTCTGTCTCGGCGAAACGCTTCAGGCTGCGGCTGACCGGCAGGAACGGCAACGCTCCGTCGACGACGACGTGCAGCTCGGGCTCCCACCCTCCGCGCAGCTCCGCCGCGAGGCGCCCGAGGCGGTCGGCCCCACCGAGCAGCTCGCGCCCGAGCTCGAGCACGCGTCGACCGGCGCCCGTGAGCGTGGCCCGGCGGCCCGACCGGTCGAACAACACGACGCCGAGGGCCTCTTCGAGCTGGCGCACCGCGTAGCTCACCGCCGACGGCACCCGGTGCAGCTCGTCGGCGGCGAGGGCGAAGCTGCCGGTGCGGTCGATCGCGTCGAGCACCCTGAGCTGGTCGAGCGTCACGTCCATCGTTCGAATCCCTTGATGATTGGGTTCGAATCATATCGCTTTTTCGAATCTCATCGCGGGGCTAGCTTCATCAGGCGGAGGTTGTCCATGCTGCGCTGTTTCTTGGTCACGGGCGTGCTCGCCGCGATGTTGGCCTGTTCGCAAGACTACGAGGTCAACCCGGACGGCTCCACGGTCGAGCCGCCCGAGACCGGCGACCCGGAGCCGAACCGCCCGCCGCGCGATCCACGCCCCGAGGAGACCGGTGTCGTGGAGACGGAGCCGGAGCCGCAGGACACCGCGACGCCGGACACCGAGCCGGTCGACGACTCCGAGCCGGTCGACGACTCCGAGCCGGTGATCGAGGAGGATCCGCCGCCCGCCGACGACTGCGACCACACGTCCGACAAGATCTACGTGGTGGATCGTCAGCGCGACGCCTTGTACCTGTTCGATCCCACCACGCTCACGTTCACGCTCGTCGGCCCGCTCGACTGCGGGATGTGGAGCGGCACGCCCGGCTCGATGGCGGTCTCGCGCGACGGCTTCGGCTACGTGCGGTACAGCGACGACCTCGTGTACCAGGTCGATCTGACCACGATGGCATGCAGCCCGACGACGTACGGCGGCTCGTTCGGCACGTTCGGCATGGGCTTCGCCACGAACGACGGCTCGACGTGGCGGGACACGTTGTATGTCGCGAATGATCGCCAGCTCGCGACGCTCGACACCGCGTCGTGGGCGGTGGGCACGCTCGGCTCGATGCCGTCGCAGTCGGAGCTCACGGGCAACGCCGACGGCGAGCTGTGGAGCTTCTTGCCGCTCGAGAACCCCGCGCGGTTGTCCCGGATCGACAAGTCGACCGGGGCGGAGCTGGAGCACCTGAGCCTGCCGTCGTTCCCGAGCCCGTTCAACATCGACGCGTTCGCGTTCGCGACGTGGGGCGGCGAGTTCTGGTTGTTCGTACGAGAGTTCGGCATGGGCCAGACGACCGACGTGTACCGGGTGACCGCGGACGGCGTGATGTCCACGCCGCTGCGCGACAGCGGGATGGACATCGTCGGGGCGGGCGTGTCGACCTGCGCGCCCTCCTGATCGTAAGGTCGTCGCGCACCGGGCCGACCCTCGACCTTGAACAAGCGGTCAGCAGTCAGCGGTCAGCGGTCAGCCCGGTCAAAGCCATGCATCGCTCAGCGGCAGTCGACCGGGTTGTTCGCGTTCAGGTGAAGGTCGGTTGAGTCACCATCGCGCCATTGTCAAGCTGAAACCTGATGGCTGTTGGCTGACGGCTCGGCCCTGCGCTTGTTTTGGGCCTAGACACGTCCGCGACGATCGCGCTGGCGGGCGGTCCCATCGCGTGATCCCGGGCGGCCCGGGAGCAATCGCCCGCGAACGTACGCAGCCGAGGAGCAACCCGGCTTCAACTTGACAACGCTCGCCGGGGTCGGCTCGTGGGTGGCGGAGTGGACGATGCGGGCGCCGGATTGTGGCGCTTCGCTCGTTCGGGACGACCCGCGACGCGCCGGGCCCGCGGCCCGTGTCAAGTCGAACGGGGATTGCTCCCGGCCTACGTACGTTCGAGGTGGATGGTTCCGCTCCGACTCGCGGTGGGTGTTCGCGCCCCCCGCGCCGATCGTCACCGCGTCCGCACCAAGAAGATGACGATGATGCCGGTCAGGAGCCCCAACAAGAACACCAGCGCGCCCGTCGACCACCGCAACGCCCGCAGCGCCGCCGGGTGGTGCTCGAACCAATCCGGATCGTCCGGCGCCTGCCACAGCATCAGCAACACCTCGGGCCGCACCAGCAGGTGCCAGTACAGCGTGCCGATCGTCAGCGTGATCGCCGCGAGCCCGCCGACGAGCCACTCATCCACCGGGCGCGCCCGCGCGACGACGGCCCCACAAGCCGCCGCCTTCGCCGTCTTGGCGCACCCGCACCGGCCGCGTCGGCGCCGGCTCGATCGGCGCGTGCTCCCAGCTCGGGACGCCGGGCACGACCGAGCTCGCGACCGTCGCATCCTCACCGTACGGGACGCCCGTCGGCAAACCCGTTGCAGGATCGACCACGATCCGGTGCACGTCGCCGGGATCGAGCCACACCGGCGCCTCCTCCGACCGGACCTCGCCGAGCGAGCCCACGCGCGAGAGCCCCTCGGCGACGCCGATCCAGGCGGGCAAGGCCGCGCTCGCACCGGCCAGACGAGCCTTTCCGTGGGTCAACGGGCGGTTGTCGTCGTAGCCGACGTACACACCGACGGCGTAGCCCGCCGCCGCATCCCAGCCGTCCGACGTCAACGCCGGCACCACGCCCAAGAACGCCGCGTTCTTGAAGTCGTTGGTGGTGCCGGTCTTGCCCGCGAGGGGCACCGCGACGCCGTCGAGCAAGACCGCACCTTCGGCCCGCGTGCCCGTCCCGAACCGGACGACGTTGCGCAGCACGTCCGACGTCGCCGCGCCGACCGCCGCCGAGGTCACCCGGCGCGGCGTCGCTTCGGCCCGATACAACACGTTCCCGTCGACGTCGCGCAGCTCCTTGATCAGCAACGCCGGCGCCGGCGGGCTCGACACCCCGACCGCGCGCCCGTCGGCCGACCGCGCCTCACCGGGGAACGTCCATCCGTTGCCCGTCGTCAAGCCCTCGTACAACGCCGTCATCTCCTCGAGCGACACCTCGGAGGCGCCGAGCGGCATCGACAACACCGGGCGGATCTCCGAGCGCACGCCCAGCTGCGCGGCGAGCCCGGCCACGTACCGCATGGCCAGCAACACGCGGAAGTCCTGGTTCCAGTACAAGATGTCGGGGTCGTACGGCTCGGGCGACAGCTCGGGGTTGATCTGGTCGATCAGCGCCATGCGCTCGATCGCGGTCCGCATGGTCGCGATCGTGCCGAGCGTGAGCCGGCCGAGCCACACCTGGTCGCGCGGGACCACGCCCCACGCTCCGAACGCACGCGGGCCGCGGAACAAGCCGCCCGCCGGGACGGCGTCGTCGCGGCGCTCCTCCTGCAGGGACCCGAGCTGCTCCCACCCGACCCAGCCGAGGTCCCCGTCGGGGACGTGCTCGCAGCGCACCTCGAACACCCGGGCCTCGTCGTTCGGGCGCACGAACAACGGCGTCTTCGGCACGCCGCCGGTCGCGAGCGCGGTCCACGCCGCCGCGCACGCCTGCTCACGCTCGACGTACCGGATCCAGGTGTGGTCGAGGGCCTCCTTACGACGGAGGCCGTCGGCGCTGCGATCCCCCGCTGCATTCTTGATCTCCTCGCGCAAGCCCCACCCGTGGGTGAGCGAGCGCAACGCGACCGTCTCGGCCTCCGACAGGCCTCCCCGCTCGAGCGCCTCGTATCGAGCGCGCAGAAAGCGGCTCTCTTCGACGCGGGACGGCGGCACCATCACGCCGGCCCGCTGGATGCGGTCGCGGTACGCCGGCACCTCTTCGCCGGGCCGCCGCGCGAGGTCGAGCTCGGACGCCAACGACGCGATGCGATCGGCGTCGAGGCGATCGAGCAGGTGGAACAACAACCACACCGACGCCACGTTCTCCGACGTGGTGCCCGCCCACGCCAACGACACCGTCGGCTTCGGGTCGTGGTCGGGCCGCGGCCAGTAGACTGAACCCGAGAACGGGAACGGCTGCCGCGTGTTGTCGAGCGGGTCGGTCGGCGACCACCCCACCGTCATCGCCGCGTGCAGCACGAGGGTCTTCCAGGTCGAGCCCATCTGGCGCAGCGCCGACGTGCGGTTGAAGTGCCGGTTGTCGTTCCCACCCACCAACGCCCGGATCTGCCCGTCTTCGATCGCGACGACCGCGCCCTGCAGCTCCGGGCGCGCCTCGAGGTCGCACACCGGCCCGCCCTCCCCGATCGACCGCACCGAGACGAGCACCGGCGCGCCGTCCGGGATCGCAGCCACGAACGCGTCGATCTCCTCGGACGACGCCTTGGCGCTGCGATCGCCCTTCACGCCCCGCGCGACCGCGACCGCGGCCCGCACCACGCCGTCCCGGTCCACCGTACAGCTCGTCCCTCCCAGATCGACCTGCAGGTGCGGCTTGTCGCCGACATGGGCGACCACGCGCGCCACGTGCACCTCGTGCACCCGCGGCCGCCGCTCCGGGTCCCAAACCGGGCCAGGCCCCTCCAAGACGAACCGCTCCGGGCCGAACGACTCCAACAGCGCGCCGACCTCGGTGAGGTGGTGCCACAGCGCGTACTCGGCCTCGACCTGGAGGTGCGCGTCGAGGGTGGTGACCACCTCGATGCCGGCGCGCGCGGGATCGTCGATGCCCGCCGCCGCCAGCACGTCGCTGAACGGTGGCTCGGCGAGCCGGCGCGCGACCTCGTCGAGCACCGCGCTCGTGTCGTACCGGAACGTCCCACGACGAAACGGGAGATCGAAGCCCTCGTTCAACAAGCGCTGGGCCTCGGACTTGACGTTCGCGACGGCCTTCTCACGCGCGGCGACCGGCTCGCGCGCCGCGCCCGCCCACACCAGGTTCTCCGCGGGCTCGTCTACGATCCGTTGCAGCACGTACCGCGTGCGGGCCGTCGCGCGACGAATGTTCGCTTCGCGACGCTCCGGATCGCCCACGAACGGGTCGTAGTTCGCCGGCCCCTTGACGACCCCAGCGAGGAACGCCGACTCCAGCACGCCGATCTCGCTCGGGTCCTGATCGAAGAAGTAGCGCGCGGCGATCGCGAGGCCGCGGCCGTTCCCGGCGACGTGGAACTGGTTGGCGTAGAACGTCAGGATCTCGGTCTTGTCGTAGTGGGCCTCCAGCCGGAGGGCGTTCAGCAGCTCGATGCCCTTGGCGCGCATGGACCGATCTGGGCGATAATAAAGGTTCTTGGCCGTCTGCTGAGTGAGCGTGGACCCTCCGGCGACCACGGTGCCAGCGCGGAAGTTGTCGCGCATCGCGCGCGCCACGTGCTTGGGATCGAGGCCAGGGTGCCGCCAGAACCGGCCGTCTTCCGCGGCGACGATGCCGATGACCCACGGCCGCGGGAGCTCCTCCCAGCCGATCCACGCGCGGTGCTCGTCGGCGAAGAACACGCCGACCCGGGTGCGCCCGTCGCGGTAGAACACTGGCGACTCCTCGACGAGGATGGCGCGGATGTGGTCGCGGCCGAGGTGATCGCCGGGCTCCTGCACCACGTGCCGCTCGTAGAGCAGCGCCAACGCGGCGCCGCCCGCGAGCGCGCCCGCGAAGCAGATCGCGGCGGACAGCAGCATCAAGCGACCGACGCACCCCCACCGCGACCGCGGGGGCGGCGGGGGCGCTGCCTCGGCCTTCGGGCGCGACTTCCGGCGACGCTCACTCATCGGCGATCTCCCTGTACAGTTGGAGCATCGCCTCTCCGTTGCGAGAACTGGGCCACGCGACCGCGACCGCCCGGCACCGCGCGGAGGCGCCCCGGTCGGACCACGCGGCCTGTACGGCCCGCGCGACCAACCCGACGTCGCGCGGGTCCCGCGCCACCCACGCCGCGTCGGGGACCAGCTCGGCGTTGCCGTCCATCGACGTCGTCACCGCGGGCACCCCACACGCCATCGACTCGAGCACGGTGTTGGCGGCGCTGTCGTACAACGTCGGGAGCACGGTGACGTCCGCGCCCGGCAGCCACGCCTCGGGGGCCCGCAGCGCGCCGGCCTCGACGAGGCGCGGACCGAGCGCGCTCCGGGCGACCCGCAAGAAGCGCTCCGCGTGCGCGTCGCTGCCCGCGACGACGAAGCGATCGTCGGGCCCAGCGACCTGCGTGAACGCCCGCACCGCGACCAACAGCCCCTTGCGGCGGAACCCATTCCCCAGGAACAAGCACACACGACCGCCGTCGGGCACGCCCCACTCCCGGCGCGCCGTCGCGCGGCGCTCGGGGTCCGGGCGGAACCGGTCCCCGTCCACCCCGTTACGGACGACCCGGATCCGATTCGGAGGGATCCGATGGAACGCCGACACCTGCCGAGCGCTCATCTCCGAATTGCACACGACGACGCGCGCCCGCACCTGGGCTTGCTGGTCCAACCAGGTCGCGACGCGCGCGGACGGCGACGCCGCGACGCGCAACCGACCGGTCAAACCTGGGTATCGCGCGCGCAGCCACGCCCGATGGACGCCCCCGCCCGCGCGGTACACGTCGTGCACGAGCGTACGTCCGAACCCCTGCACCACGTCGTGGCCACCGAGCACGACCCGCGCGCTGCCCGCCAGGAACAACGCCTCGCCGACCGCGCCGCCCGGGTGCGCCGGGGCGACCCGCACGACCCGCACCCCGGGCAGCGCCGCGACGTCGTCGCGCGCGTACGCGCAGTACACCGACACCTCGTGGCCGCGCGCGACCAGCAGCTGCGCGAGGCCGACCGCGTACCGCTCGGTGCCCCCGTCCGTCGTGAACCGCCGAAGCACGAACGCGACATTCACGAGCGCGAACCTTGCAGCTCACGCACCCGCAGCCACTTGCACAAGACGTGGGTGGCGCCGAGGCCCGCCACCGCGACGCCCGGGACCCCGTCGAGCACGCCGCCCCCGACCACCAGGGCCTGGAACAGGTGGAACGGCGGGCGCAGCAGCACGTCCCGGCGACGCCCCCGCACGCCGCGCCGGACGAGAGCTTCAGCCTGGATCTTGGTGTACCGGTCGATGGTGCGCAGGTGCTCGGACAGGTCGCGGTACGGCACGTGGTGGATGTCGCCGGTCAGCGCTTCGACCCGGCCGTCGACCTCGAGGTGATCGTGCGGATCGTCGCCGATCCACCGCGCATGGGCACGACGCACGAGGCGAATCCGCCGGTCCGGATACCACCGCCCGTGGCGTAGCGGCGTGCCCAACCAGGTCGACAAGCGCGGGAAGCTGAACCCATCCGCGCGCCCCGACGCGACGACCCGCCGAACCTCGTCTTCTGCGCGCTCCGACAGCCACTCGTCGGCGTCGAGCGACAGCACCCACGGCTGGGTGGCCATCGCCATTGCACGGTTCTTCTGCGCGACATGGCCCGGCCAGTCCGTCTCGACGACCCGGGCGCCGGCTGCGCGCGCCACGGCAACCGTGCGGTCCGTCGACCCGCTGTCGAGCACCAGCCGCTCCGCCGCGTCCGGCAACGACGCGAGGCAACGACCGATACGGTCGGCCTCGTCCCTGGCGATCACGACGACGGACACGGGCAGCATCGCTGCGCAGGTAACCCGTCCCGGCTTGACGCCACGGCCATCGACGATAAGAACACCCGGCCCGGCGCCATACCCAAGTGGTTAAGGGAGAGGTTTGCAAAACCTCTATGCGGCGGTTCGAATCCGCCTGGCGCCTTGCCCGGATCCCAAGGAACAAAGCCTGGGATCCGGGCACCCCTCGCCGTAGTGTCACGTTCCGTGACGATGCGCCCGGCGCCTCGACACCCCGCGCCTCGGGCGGTACGAGCGGGCGGTCGGAGGGCGGGTGCTACAGGACGGCGTTCTCGCGTTCGCGCTGCTCGGCGCCGAGTGGGTGCTGTGGGTGCTGGTCGGGCTCTCGGTGGCGGTCGCAGCGCTGTCGGCGGAGCGCGTGTTCTACCTGACCCGCGACGGCACCGACCGCGCCACGCTGGGGCGGCTCATCAACACGTTCCTCACCGGGGGCGACGTGAACGCGCTCCGGTCGGGGCTCGCGAGCGCGGATGGCTTCGAGGCGCGCGTGCTCAAGGCTGGCCTCGAGCTCGCCCCGTACGGCACGGCCGCGGTGGAGCGCGCGTTCCACGGCACGGTCACCGCCGAGAAGCTGCGCATGGAGCGCGGCCTCGCGCTGCTGGCCACCACCGGCTCCAACGCCCCGTTCGTCGGGCTGTTCGGCACCGTGCTCGGCATCATCAAGGCGTTCAACGACCTCGCGAAGAGCCAGGCCGAGGCCTCCGAGGCCGTCATGGCGGGCATCTCCGAGGCCCTCGTCGCCACCGCGGTCGGCCTGATCGTCGCCATCCCGGCCGTCGTCTTGTTCAACGTGTTCAACCGCTGGGTCCGCGCGCGGCTCGCCCGCACCGAGAGCATCACCGAGCTCGTGCTGGCGCGCCTCTCCGATCGCGGCGAGCCGGACTGATGGGCGCCCGCGCCAACCACGACGACGACGGGTTGATGGCGGACATCAACATCACGCCGTTCGTCGACATCATCCTCGTGGTGCTGATCATCTTCATGGTGACGGCCACCACCATCGTGAAGACGAGCATCAAGGTCAACCTCCCCGAAGCGGCCAGCGGCGAGGCCACCGAGGCTACGTCGCTCGGGATCACGCTGCAGGCGGACGGCGCCCTCATGCTGGACGGCAACCCGATCGATCAAGCGGGCCTGGAGGCCGCGATCGACGCCGCGAAGGCCTCGTCGTCCGAGGTCGTGTGCCTGATCGCGGCCGACAAGGACGTGCCGCACGGCCGCGTCGTGTGGATCCTCGATGTCGTGAAGTCGCGCGGCGTCGCAAAGTTCGCGATCAACATCGACAAAGCCGACGCCGTGCCCCCAGACCCGTACCCGGCCGGCAGCCCCTGATGCAGGCGACCGCGCTCGAGCCGTGGTCCCCCCGCGACGGCGTGCTCGTCGGCGTGGCTGTGGTGCTGAGCGTGCTCGCGCACGTCGTCGTCGCGAGCACGGTGAGCCAGATCGAGGTCAGGGTCGAAGAGAAGCCGGTTTGGATCGAGATGGCGGTCCAGGTCAACGAGCCACCACCGCCCCCCCCGGAGCCGGAGCCCGAGCCCGAGCCCGAGCCCGAGCCCGTCCCCGATCCGGTCGACTTCAAGGAGACGGTGGAGGCGCCGCCCGAGCCGCCGCCGGAGGCGAAGCAGGTCCGCCGCGTCGTCCAAGGCCTCACCGCGTCGTCGTTCGCCGAAGGCGCTGGGACCGGCCTCGCCGTGCGCGCCGGCACCACCACCGCGGTGCAAGCCACCAAGGAGACGATCGGCCTCGAAGACGCCACCGAGTTCGGGACGGTGGCGTACCAAGCCGCCGCCACGCCGCCGCGGATCAAGCTCCGCCCCCCGCTCGTCGTGCCCGACGAGGTGCGCGAGGCCAAGCTGCAGGGCAAGGTCGACGTCGTGCTCACCATCGGGGCCGATGGCGCCGTGCTCGACGCCGCGCTCGTCGCCGGGTTCCACCCCGCGGCCGACGCCGGGTGCCTCACCTACGTCCGCTCGACCCGCTGGAAGCCCGGCTTGATGGGCGAACAAGCGGTCACGGTCAAGGGCGTCCCGTTCACCTGCCGCTACGAGATGAGCGCCGAATGACCGCGCGAGCGTGGCGCTGGGCTGCCGCGATCGGGCTCGCCACCCTCGCCGCGGCGCCAGCGTGGGCAGCCCCCGACGACCCACCTCCTTCGGAGGAAGAGGAGCCGCTCACCGTCGCGCCAGCGATCACGCGGTACGTCGAGGCGCCCTACCCGCCCGAAGCGAAGGCACAAGGCATCGAAGCGACGGTCACGGTCCTCGTCGAGCTCGACCAGACCGGCGCCGTCACCAGCGTGTCCCTGCTCGACGGCGTCGGGATGGGGTTCGACGAGGCCGCGATCGAGGCGGTCCGCCAGATGGGCTTCTCCCCCGCGGAGACCGCGTCGGGGCCGGTGCCCATCGCGTTCGAACTCGCGTACGACTTCAAGATCACGCCGGAGGCAGCCCCGGAGCCACCGCCGGAGCCACCGGCCGAGCTGCCCGTGAACCTCGAGGGGCTCCTGCGGACCCTCGGCAACGGCCGCCCGGTGGTCGGCGCCACCGTGCTCGTGGTGGGCTCCGACCCCGCAATCGAGGGTAAAACAGCAGAAGACGGCACGTTCTCGCTCCGGGGCGTGCCGGACGGCACCGCGACGCTGCGCATCGTCGCCACCGGGTTCGTGCCGCTCGAGCGCCCGGTCGAGGTCGTCTCAGGGGAGATCACCACCGCGAACCTATGGATCCGCCCGGAGAGCTACCGCGAGAACGAGGCCGTCGCCTTGTACGCGCCACAGACCGAGGAGGTCACGCGCCGCGTCCTCACGATCGAGGAGGTCCGCCGCGTACCGGGCTCGTTCGGCGACCCGGTCCGCATCATCCAGACGTTGCCGGGCGCGGCGCGCACGCCATTCGGGACCGGCTTCCTCGTCATTCGTGGGTCGAACCCGGAAGACTCGGGCGTCTACGTCGACGGCGTGCGGATCCCGCTGATCTACCACCTCACCGGCACCACCTCGGTGCTCGCGCCCGACTTGATCGAGCAAGTGGCGTATCTGCCCGGCGGCTACGGCGTGCAGTACGGCCGCTCGATGGGCGGCACCATCGACATCAAGACCAAAGACACCTTCGAAACCCCGAAGCTCACCTGGGGCACCGACATCCTCGACTCCCAGATCTACTACGAAGGGCCGGTCGGCAAGAACAAGAAGCACGGCGTCGCGATCGGCGCGCGGCGCTCGTACGTCGACCTCTTCATCCCGCTCTTCGCGCCGCAAGGGTTCACGATCAAGCCACGGTACTGGGACTATCAGGTCAAATGGGCCATCCCGACCGAGGGCAAGGCGTCGTTGTTCGTGTACGGGTTCAACGACCTGGTCGAGCTATCGACCCCGGCGGACGTCGCACAAGGGAGCGACCAGGACACGCAAGGTGACCTTCGCACCGAGTATTCGTCGCACCGCATCGTCGGGCACGTCACGCACCCGTTTAGCGACACGCTGTCGATCTCGGTCACGCCGAGCGTCGGCCTCGACTACACGCTGTTCGGCCTCGGCGACGCGTTCACGCTCGACACGTACACGATCCTGAGCGAGCTGCGGGTGGAGCTCCCGTGGGCGCCTAGCGAGCACGTCGAGGTGGTCCCAGGCGTCGACTTCCTGGGTGGATTCGGCACCTTCGACTTCGCGTCGCCGTTCCGGTTCGTCGACGCCGACGACCCGCTCGCCGAGCGCGAGTCCGTCAGCCTGAAGGGGAACGGCACGTTCTGGGGCCCGGACCCGTACCTGAAGGCGAACCTGCGCCCGCTGGCCGACCCCGACGCGCTGGTGCTCACGCCTGGGGTGCGCGCCGACATCGTGACCGCGAACTACGGTGGCGACATCACTGAAGGCGTCGAGGCGCCGGGGTGGACGATCGTCGCGGTCGATCCCCGCTTGTCGACGAGGCTCCGGGTGGTGGATCCGTTCGTGCTCAAGGCGTCGACCGGCTTGTACCACCAGCCGCCGCAGCCCTTCGAGTCGGTCGGCGTCGGCACGAAGCTCGACCTCGGGTTCGAGCGCGCGTGGGCGTCGTCCCTCGGGTTCGAGCACCAGGTGAGCCAGGCCATCAAGTGGGACGTCGAAGGCTTCTACAAGGACATGGACGACCTGATCGTGTTCCGCGAGGAGTGGCAAGGGTTCGGCGACCAGATCTTCGAGAACTCCGGCGTCGGGCGGTCGTACGGCGTCGAGACGATCCTGCGTCACCTGCCTGCGAACCACTTCTTTGGCTGGATCAGCTACACGCTGTCGCGCTCCGAGCGCCGCGACCGGCCCGACGCTGAGTGGTACCTGTTCGACTTCGACCAGACGCACATCCTGTCCGCGCAAGGTGGGTACGAGCTGCCGGCCGGCTTCGGGGTGTCGGCGCAGGTCCAGTACGTCACCGGGAACCCCGACCAGCCGTACAACTCCGGCGTGTTCGACGTCGACGGCGGCTTCTACAACCCGCTGGGCGCGGAGCAGGAGCAGAGTCGCCTTCCGCCGTTCTTCCAGACGAGCTTCCGAGTCGACAAGGTGTTCCCGTTCAAGCGCTGGCAGCTCGAGACCTACGTCGACCTTCTGAACGCGGTGCGCGGGGTCAACCCCGAATTCACCATCTACGACGCCCAATACGAGGAGTTCGCGTACGTTCGCGGGCTCCCGTTCATCCCCAACGTCGGCGTGGAGGCTCGGTTCTACCCATGATCCGTCGCCTACGAAGCCCCATCGAGCGGCGCCCGTCCGCCGCCTGGATGCTGATCCCCGCACTCGCAAGCGCCTGCGTGGTCGGGGGCGACAAGTGGCCGCGTCCGTCCGAGCTCACCCCAGACTGGCTCGTCGACGACGCCCAGATCCTCGCCGTCGTCGCGGAGCCGCCGGAGGCCGTCCCGGGCGACATCGTGACGTTCTCGGCGCTCATCCCCGATCCGACCGATCGCCTCGAGGCCGTCGTGTGGTTGGCCTGTCCGTTCACCGACGACGCCGAGTCCGGCCTGCCGGTGTGCGCGCTCGACACCGCCGGGCTCGACCCCGCGACCGCGTCCCCGGAAGAACTGGCCGAGCTCGGTGTGATCGGCTTCGAGCCCGGCTTCCCGCCCACCTGGCTCATACCGGAGGACACCCTCGAGGGCGCCGAGGACCCCCTGGAGGGGCTGTACGCGACCATCCAGGTGATCGGCCTGCCAAGCACCGATCCCACCGACACCGGGCTCGACCTCGCCGACCTCGAGCTCGGCTACAAGCGACTGGTCGTCAGCGAAGGCACCACGCGGAACCAGAACCCGATCATCGCGTCAATCGAGGTCGACGGCGTCGCCGTCACGCCGGGCACCCGCCTGGTCGTCGACCCGCATCAGAAGTACACCTTCGAGCTGACCCTCGCGGAAGACGCGATTGAAACTTACGTCTACGTCAACGACGACGGCGTGTCCGAAGAGCGCGTCGAGGAGCCGTACGTCACGTGGTACGCGACGGGCGGCACGCTGCTCGAGTCGCTGACCCTGTACCCGTACCTCGACGTCGAGTGGCGGGCGGGCCCGTACGGGCAGGCGGCCACCGTATGGGCCGTGATTCGCGATCGGCGCGGTGGAATGGGATGGATCGAGCTGGTCACCGCCAGCGGCCCCGAGGCCGCGCCACGTGTGACGAACGGAGATTCGCCCTGACGAATACTTGACGTTGGCGCGCCCCGGTCCCGACACCCCACAACGGCGGGTACCGCCTGCTCCCCGCGCCGACGGCACCCCAGGGCACCCATGCACCATCTTCGAGCTTATACAGCCAGTTCTCCGCCCACGGGCGCACCTTCGCGCTTGACACGCGCCGAAGACAGGCGCTAGACACCGCGGTCCGCAGGCCCGCCCTCGCCGGCAGGCGGGTGCGTGCGCATCGCGCCGACGCCACCTGCACTTTCAACAAAGCAACGGTCGATGCTCAACGATTCCTCACCCCACGGCGCCGCGTCCCCATCGAAGGTCGGCGTGGCATCCGCGAGAACCGCACCCCAACCCGAGGCGCCCCGGGCGTCGACGAAGCTGCACCGCGCCGAACCGTCCCCGTCAGGGTACACTCGCGCGCCGACCGGAGGGCACTGGATGGTCACCCAGGTGGACGGAGGCCGCACGTCGGCTCCAGCACATGATCGTAGCGCCACGTGGCCGCTCGCGAACCCGCTACGCGGCGCCGCGATGGCAGTGGCGGCGCTCGTCCTCGCGGCGCCTGCCGTGTCGATGGCGAGCCCCGCCGGCGAAGCCATGACCGAGTTCAAGGACGGCAAGTCCGAGCCGGACGCGGTGCAGAACCGCTTCTTCCTCAAGGAAGGCCGGTTCGAGATCGAGCCGTTCGGCGGGTACGTCCCGAACAACCCGTTCGCCCGCCGCTACGTGTTCGGCGCGAACTTCGGGTACCACCTCAAGGAATCGCTCGGCTTCACCGGCATGGTGTCGTACTCGCCCGACCTCATCGAAGGCGACCTGAAGGGCCTCACGCAGACCCTCGTGCAGATCGCCGAGACGGGCACCGGCACGGCCGCGTTCCAACAGCCGCTGGACAAGGTCACCCTCGCCGCCTCGTTCGCGGTCCTGTGGGCTCCGTTCTACGGCAAGATCAACCTGTTCGGCGAGCAGGTCGTCAATTTCGACTTCTACGCGACCGCCGGGCTCGGGATGGTCTCGAAGGTCGACTACTACGCGACCTACGACGACAGCGGCGCCGACGGAAACTTCGTCGCGGTCGCCGAGTACGGCAACGAGGTCAAGTTCTCACCGAACCTCGGCCTCGGCGCGAACTTCTTCGTGACCGGCTCGATCGCGATCAAGATCGATGCTCGGTTCCTGCTGTTCTTCGACAACAAGCCCCAGTACGACCCGAACGAGACCGTCACCGAGAGCCGGCTGTACAACAACTTTGTCGCCAGCGTCGGCCCAGCGTTCTTCTTCCCGGCCATGAAGCCGCGCATCTACGACTTCTGACGAGGACCCCATGCTCAACGCACGCTTTGCGGCCGCATCCTTGTTCGCCGCGCTCGCGGCTACCCCGGCCTTTGCCCAAGAGGAAGAAGGCGACGCGCTCGACGAGATCCTCGGCGAGCAGCCGTCGACGTCGGCCGCGGACGAGAAGAAGGCGGTCCTCGCCGGAGACTTGGACGAACGGCCAGGCGCCAACAGCCAAGCCGCCGTCACGCTCCCCGACGAGGAGCGCCGCCGCATCATCAAGACCCTCCAGCGGAAGGACTTCTTGAAGATCGGT
>CAIUDO010000375.1 GCA_903897935.1 uncultured Pseudomonadota bacterium | reverse complement strand
GCACCTCGGCGGCGACCCGCGCGCGCAGCGCCTCCTCCACCTTCGTCTGCTGCTTCGCGAGCACGAGCAGGCGGGTCCGATGCTCCTCGGTGATGGCCTGGATGGCCTCGAGCCGGCGGCGCTCGGCCGCCTGAAGCGCTCCCTCGACGATCACCGGATCCGCGATCCGGCCGAGCAGGAACCTGCCGGCGACGGCGGCGGTCACGACCGCGATCACGAAGAGCACCGCCGCGCGCACGAGGAGCTCGGACTCCTCGCGCTCGAACGTCTCTCCGGCCACGTCGACGCCGACGATCCCGACGGCGCGCCCGCTGCGGTCGCGGATCGGGGCGTACCCCGACCACCAGGTGCCGTAGTCGTCGGTGTACGCCTCGGCGCTGACCGACGGGGCACTCAGACCGCCCTCCAGCGCGGCGTCGAACGTGCCTTCGTAGGGCGCGCCGAACTCCGAGAAGATGGGCCCAGCGGGGTCCTCGGCGTCGACCAGGAACCGCCACGCGCCCTCGGGCGACCGCTCCATCGTGTACACGTCCCGGACCCGGGCGTCGAGGGCGCGGCTGCGCACCAGGACCGCCCGGATCTCGGCGTACCCTGCGTCGTCTCGGGATTGTAGCGAGGCGTGCAGGTCGCCGTCGATGGCCTGCGCGGTGAGGGCCGCCTGCACCAGCAGCCCGTTCCGCATCCCCGTCTCGTGCATCCGAGCGGCGTGATCGTACGCGAGGAGTGACGTAGATCCGCAGATCCCGATGACAATCGACGCGAATGCCAGCCCCAGCGTGCGCTTCAGCGCTCGGGTGTGCCTCCCGACCCCGGTCATGCTTCTCGGCTCTGAAGGGTTGGAGGGACGCACGGGCAGTCGCTGGCCGGACCGAGCTCGGAGACGGGCGCCAGGGCCTCGGTCCCGACCGGGAGCCGTACCGTCCAGGCCGTTCCGGCGCCAGGGGCGGTCTCCACGTCGATCCGACCCTTGAATCGCCCGGTCACGATGGTGTGTACGAGGTGCATGCCCAGCCCACTGCCGCCGCTGGCGCGCTGGGTGGTGAAGAAGGGGTCGAACACGCGCGCCGCGACCTGCGGGGTCATGCCCACGCCGGTGTCGGCCACGCGGAGCACGACGCGATCCGCTCCGAGGTCCAACCCAATCCGAACCTCCCTCGGGCCCGAGTGCTCCTCGAATGCGTGGGTGCACGCGTTCTGGAGCAGGTTCGTCGACACTTGGACGAACGCGCCGGCGTCTACCCAGTAACGGGCACGCGCCGGGTCGCCGGCCGCCACGGAGACCTTGACCTGCGCGCCGCAGCGCCGACTGAGCGACTGCAGGCTCATCACGACCTCGCGCACCAGGTCCTCGATGTACGCGGCGCGCCGCTCGCCGGAGCTCTGGTCGACGGCGAGGCGCTTGAAGCTGTCGATGAGGCGCGCCGCGCGATCCAGGTTGATGGTCGCCAGCTCCATCGCCTCCCGAGCAACGGACAGGGACGCCCGTATGCCCGACCGGGTGGTCGACTGCTCGGCCACCGCTCGCTCGGCCTCGACGAGGTGCTCGATCGCTACGGACGACGCCGTAACAGCGACGCCGAGCGGAGTGTTGATCTCGTGCGCGACGCCCGCGACGAGGCCCCCCATCGCCGCGAACTTCGCCTGTTGCACCATCTGATCCTGTGCGTCTTTCAGCTGCTGGAGGGCCCGCGCGAGGTCCTCCGCCCGCGCCTCGAGCTGCTGATTGAGCTCGAACAGCGCCCGGCTCTTCGCGTGCAAGATCGACTCGGCCTCACGCCGCGACGCGCGCTCGCGCTCGAAGCGGATCCGCCACGGTGAGTCTGTGGTCATCCGTCATCCTTGGGGAGCAAGACAAACCGGACGCAGGTCCCTGCGCCGCCGGACAAGTCCTCCATCTCGGCGACGTGGAGGCGATCCCCGTACCGCGCGAGGCACGACTCCACGAGTCCGAGGGCGAACATAGCCAGCGGACGATGGGACCGGTAGGTCAGCTCCGTGCCGCCATCCGGGAGATCGCAGCACACGAACAGTGGAGGCTTGGCCGTTTCGTACAGCTTCCGAACCTCGGTGTGGACGTGTGCCTCCAGCACCCTAAAGAACGCGATGGCGTCCGAGTGGGCGTCAAAATAGTCCGGGAACAAAGATGCGAATCGACCCGCCAGGTGCTGTCCGTAGGCGCGCAGCAGCTCGGGCACCGGCACGGCGATCTCGTCGGAGAGCGCCTGGACAATCGCAAACAGTTCACGATCGTCGTAGTTGCCGACCGAGGTGTAGGCGCCCCCGACCCCACTGCGCACGATTACGCGGTCCGCGACGTCGAAAGAGTAACGCTCCTCTATCATTTCGAGCAGCTCTGTGAACACCATCCCGAGCATCGCCGCCCTCCTCCCCGGGCCTCCTAACGCACGTCGTCGGGCTAAACGCCTGCGGCACCGCTGCGGGCGTCGCTGCCTTCAGTCACAAAGACACGCTTGGAGGGAGATCACAGCCGCGGGCCTCGGGATGCGCTGCGCTGCCTTCAGGCTCGCTCTCTCTGTGCGGCGAAAGAGTCTAGGGCCGCGAGCGCATCTCTGGTAGAGGCGCCCTGGCTCCGGGACGTGCGACACCTCCGGCGAGCGTGCGCCGACGCAGGACCTTCCCCGATCACCACGTCCCGACGTTCGGCATCGACACCCACGGCTCGGCCGGTGCGAGCGGCGCGCCGCGCTGCAGCAGCTCGATCGACACGTCGTCCGGCGACCGCACGAACGCCATCCGCCCATCCCGCGGCGGCCGCAGCACCGTCACCCCCGCGGCCTGCAAGCGCGCGCACACCGCGTAGACGTCATCGACCTCGTACGCCAGGTGGCCGAAGTTTCGGCCCACCGTGTACGGCTCCGCCTGGTCCCAGTTCCACGTGAGCTCGACCGTCGCCGGGTCGTCTGGGTGCCCGGTCGACAAGAACACCAGCGTGAACCGACCGTTCGTGTGCTCCGAGCGCCGCACCTCGCGCAGGCCGAGCACCCCGAAGAACCGGAGCGCCGCTTCGAGGTCACGGACACGAATCATGGTGTGCAGGTACCGCAAGACGACCCCCAGGAGGGCCGCGCGTAACCGTCCCGGGCCCCGCCCGTCCGGTTACAGCGCCCCCGACGAGGCCGCATGTTCGTGATCCTGCTCGCCGCCGCCGCGCACGCCGAGCCGTACGAAGATCCGTTCAGCACGGCGCGCACGGTCGACGCGCGCGCCGGCGCGTGGGACACCCTGCTCGGCGGCGCCGCCCGCCCGATCGAAGACGCCGCGCGGCTCACCGAGGCCACCGGGCCCCTCGCCGACCGCCTGGCGCCCGAGGTCGCCGCCCTCGACGCCACCTGGCGCCACCCCGCCTGGGTGATCCGGCCCGCCACATCCTTGACGGTCGGCAACCTCACCCCCACGCTGCGCAACGGCGACCCCGAGCTCGGCATCGTCAGCGCCCGAGCGTCGGTAGACGCCTCGTTCTACGCCAGCTTCTTCGAAGCCCGCCTCCAGCCGCGCGGCGACCTCGACCTCGCGCCGACCGCCGTCGGCGGCGCGCTCGAGCAGTACCACCTCGGCGTGCGCACCCGCGACGTGTGGTTCGGCCTCTCCAAGGAGTCGCGCTGGGTCGGCCCCGGCCGGCACACGAGCCTGTTGTGGACGGACAACGCCGATCCCCTGCCCGGCCTCGAGTTCCATGGCGACTGGCGCTGGCCCGGAAAGGCCGACGTGCTCGGCCGCTTCGGCGTCGACCTCGCGTCCGGCATCATCCCAGGCCCACGCGACGACGTCAGCAACCCGGCGTGGCTGCTGCTCGACCTCCGGTGGGCGCCGGTCCCGTTCCTGGAGGTCGGCGCGACCCGCAACGGCATGTTCGGCGGCCGCGACGAGAACGGCCCTCGGCCCATCGACTTCGGGCAGCTCATCCTGCCGACCGACCCCCACGTGTACGGCGACGAGCAGCAGCTCGAGGCCGACACCGACGAGCGCGTCGCCCTCGACGTCCGCCTCACCCTGCCGTTCGCCAAGTGGGTCGGCGGCCCGCTGAGGTACGTCGAGGTGTACGCGCAGCACGGCGGCGAGGACATCATCGCCAACAAGAACGGCGTCGTGCCGCTGCCCGGGATCGCCGGCACGGCGAACCTGTACGGCGCCGAGATCGCGGTCGGACCTGCCTTCGTGGGCGTCGAGCGCGCGGTGCTCGAAGACGACTACATGCGCTGGTACACCGGCCACCGCATCTACCACCAAGGGTGGACGAAGGGGGGCCAGTTCATCGGCAACCCGTACGGTGGCGACACCCACACGTGGTGGCTGCACGCGGGCGCCCGCCTCCCCGCCGACGTCACGGTGATCCTGCGCTACGAGCACGCCCACGAGTGGCACGTCGTCGACCTCGTGCAGGACTCGTTGTTCGTGCTCCCCTACCCCGAGGTCACGCGCCTCGTGGGGGCGCGCGGCATGGTCCCCTTGTTCGAAGCGGGCTTCCTGGCCGTCGACCTGTCCGGCGGCCGCATCGAGAACGATCAGGCGATCGAGAGCGCCGACCGCTTCGTGTGGCGCGCCGCGGTCGACCTCGACCTCGGCGCCGTCGTCCGCTCGGCGGCCTCGCAATGAGCCCGGAGCTACGCGCGCTCGTGCGCTCGTTCCGCGTCGTCGCCGTCTTGGGCGCGCACGACGACGGGTCGCGGCCCGCTTCGTACGTGCCCGACGCGCTGCACCGGGCCGGCGTCCGCATCTTGCCGGTCAATCCTCGGCTCGTCGGCGCGCGGCTGTGGGGTGAGCCCGTGGTCGCGGCGCTCACCGAGCTCACGATGCCGTGCGACTGCGTCGACGTCTTCCGGCGCGCGACCGACCTCCCCGGCCACCTCGACGAGCTGCTGTTGATGACGCCGCGCCCGCGCGTCGTGTGGCTCCAGTCCGGCATCCGCCACGACGGGGTCGCCGCGTCGCTGCGCACGGCCGGGATCACCGTCGTCCAAGATCGCTGCTTGATGGTCGATCACCGCGCCGCGTGGGCGACCTGACTCACGGTCGCGCGGCGAGCCGCTCCTCGATTCGGCGCAGCGTGTCGCGGATGTCGCCGAGCACCGCCACCACGTCGTCGGTCGCCGCGGGGGGCGCGCCACCGGAGCGGCGCTGGTCGAGCAGGGCGTCGCGGGCGCGCAGCACGGCGTCGCGGAAGCCCTCGGCGTCGACGAGGCCAGCCAGGGTCATGTCGGCGCCGCCGTTCGCGGCCTGCCCGCCCGCCGTCTCGATCCGCACCGAGGTGAGCGCGAACGCCCGCAGGAGGGGGCCGGTATTGAGCGAGAGATCCTGGATCTGCTCGAGCGGGACGATCTTCTCGACCCGCACGAGGTAGCCGGTCTTGAGGTGGATCGAGCGCGCGGTCAGCACCGCGGACATCGAGGCGTACCGCCGCGACGACAACCATTGCCCGAAGCCCAACAGCCACACGGGCAACGTCACGACCCCGATCGCGGCCGAGATCATGACGAGGTGGGTGAGCGCGCCCTGCCAGAACCAGTAGGTCTTGACCTTGGGGTCAAACCGCGCGACCAGGATCGGCGCTTCGTCCATCGTGCCCCCCATCCTTAGAAGTTACCAGCGACCGACACACGGGCGCCCTCGAACCCGGGCAACAAGCGGCACTGGCCACCCGAGCAGCGAATCCCTGCCTTGTACGCTCCATAGAACGCCTTGACGGTCATCGCGGGCGTAGGCTTGATCTGAAGCTCACCCGCGCCGTACCACGCGTCCGACATGTTTCCGGTCGAGTCGACCAGCGGGTTCGTCGTGTAGTCCATGTACCAGATCAGGGCGAACAACGAGCCCTTCTGGAATGCGGTGGCCGTCTCCATCTCGGTGTAGTCGGCCTGCTGGAACTGGTTTACGCCCCAATGGTATCGCTCGATCGCCGCGTTCACGTCGACGTGGAAGTCCCCGAACAGCGGCACCTTGACGTCGATGTCGGAGTGGGCCTGGCTGTCGTAGCCGAACGCCGCCCCGTCGCGCCGATCGACGCGGTACCCACCGTTCGCGAGCACCGAGAAGCGCTCGTGCATCAGCTCGAGGCCGACGATCGGGTGCAGGATGGTCTCCGGCACGTCGTTGAAGTGCAGCACACCGGTGTCGAGGTCACGCTGCACGCCCAGGCTCACGTACGGGAGCACCTTGCCGGGCACCGCCGCGATGTCGACGCGCAGGCGGGCGGCGTAGATGTCGTTGCTGTTCAGCGCCGCGGAGCTGTCTTCGGTGATGACGCGCTCGTACTCGAGGCTCGGCGGCGCCGCGACCTCGTACAGCTCGGTGCCGAGCATGGCGTTGACGAATTCGGCGCCTTTGTACCGCTTGCCTTCGAGCAGCCAGGTGGTGGGCCCGACGTACGCGGCCGTCGACACGTACCCGGCGTATCCGGGCTTGTCGGCGCCGAGCT
>CAIUDO010000374.1 GCA_903897935.1 uncultured Pseudomonadota bacterium | reverse complement strand
CCGTACAGGCCGAGCGACGGCAACGCGCGGTTGCGGGCCGCAGCGAGATCGACCCGGGCGCGTTGGAGGTCGATCGCGAGCTGGCGCAGGTCCGGGCGGCGCGCGACCGCGGTCACCAGTCGCTTCTGGAGGCCGTCACCCTCCGGGAGCGGGGCCTGTGCCGCGGCGCGCACGTCGCCGACCGGCACGAGCCGCCACGCGAAGCGCGCCTGGGTCGCGTCGAGCAGCACGTCTTCGACGTCGCGCAAGCTCTGCTGATCCACCAGCAGGTCGCGCTCGGCCGTCGCGAGCGAGAACGAGGCCTCTTCCACCGCGAGCGCGCTCTCCCGGCCCGCCTCGAACATGGCGCGCACCCGGTTGAGGTGCCGCGCGGCGAGGTCGGCTTGCCCCTCCTGGAGCGCGACCCGAGCGTGGGCCGCCGCGAGGTCGGCGTACGACTTGGCGATCGACGCCACCAGCTCGTTGGCCGCCAGCTCGACGCCCGCCCGGGCGCGCTCGGCTTCGAGCCGGGCGACGCGCACCGGCGCCAGCCCGAGATCGAGGTCGGCCCCTTCCAACAGGGCCTGCTCGACCGTGATCGACGCGTCGGCGCCCCAGGTGTTGTCGCGGGCCAACGACGACGACGTCGCGTCGACCGCGGCGACCACGCTCGTGCCGGTCGGGAGCGCCGCCTCGATCGACAACGCGTCGGCGTAGCTGCCGACGCCGTCGGCGACCGCGACGCCGCTGCCGACGGTCAGGGTCGGCGTGAACGCGCGCTGCGCCTGGTCCGCCTGCAGACGCTCGACGCGCTCCGTGAGCACCGCGACTGTGACCGCCGGGTTTTCGGCGAGCGCGGCCCGCACCACGTCGTCGACGGTCCAGTAGCGGACGGGCAGGTCACCGCCCGTGGTGTCGCCGCGGTGCGCCGGGGGCGGCAACGCCGGCAGCGGCGGCGGCGTCCAGTCGAGCGCCGGGATCGGCTGCTCGGCGACGCCGAACCGCGCCGCGGCGATGGGATGCAGCGGGATCATCACGCGATCACCCGTCAACAGACCGGTGTCGAGCACCGCGGTGACGACCGCGGGGTCCACGTCCGCGCGCGCGACGAGCAGCGTGTCGACGTACATGCCGCGGCCTTCCCCGTACCCGGCGGGCAACGCGTCGAACCGATAGTACGGCGCGGCGTCCAGCCCCGGGTGCTCGATCGGCACCAAGCGAACGCCGTCGCCCGCGCCGAGGAACCGCGCGAACGGGGCGACCGTCGTGTTGAACACGGCGTCCAACGCGCCGTTCTGGACGCGCTCGACCCCGTACGCGGTGAAGAACTCGAGGTCGGCGCCCTCCACGCCGTGGGCGGCGAGCACGTCGAGGCTGTTGAGCAGGGTGCCCGAGCCGACAGGCCCTACGCCGACGCGCTTGCCAGCGAGATCGGCGACGGACACGACGCTGGAGTCGGCCCGCACGACGAGGTGGACCAGCTCGGCCTGGACGACCCCGAGCGCGACGACGCCGTCGGCCCGAGCGACGCGGCCGTCCCCGTACACGCCGTGCCAGGCGACGTCGCCTTGCACGAGGCCGAGGTCGGCGCGACCCGCGACGACCTGCTCCAGGTTGTCGACCGAGCCGTTCGACGGCTGCACGAGCACCCGCGGGCCGACGACCCGCGACGCGAGCTCGGCTGACCAGCGAAAGCTAGCTCCGTCCTCGACTCCAGCGGCGATCTCGAGCGGGGCCGGGTCCGTCGCCCACGCCGCGAACGCCCACCAGCCCCACGGTCCCATCCCACCCCCGGCCGCGTGGGGTATGACCTGTCCTCTCGAGTCGCAAGGATCCCATGCGCCCGTACCGCCTGCTCGTCCGCTCCCTGCTGGTCTGTGCCGCCGCGTCGTGCTGGTCGGCGCCGGCGCTCGCGATCACCGAGCCGACCAGCGGCGTCTGGCTCGACGTCGGCGGGGGCTCGGGGTTCGGCGGCACACCAGCGGCCACGCCGGGCGGCATCGTGTCGATCGGGGGGTTCCACGGTCGTTACGACCACGAGTACGCGCTCGGTCGGTACTGGGCGTGGGGCGCCACGTGGCGGCCCGGGTACGCCGGCGGGCTACAGCAGGACGTGCTCTTCGAGGTGCGCCGCGGCGTCGACATCATCGTGGCCGCGCCGTTCTTCGGCCTGGCGGGCGGGGTGGGGCTGGGCGCCGCGACCACCGGGGTCGCCGAGGCCACGGGGGGCGTGAAGTGGCGCTGGCAGCGCACGATCGGGCTGTCGCTGCGCGTCGGGGCTGGGGCGAGGTTCGGGGGCGCCACGGCTGTGCTGCCGAGCGCGTCCGCGCACCTGGCGTTCTCGTACAGCGCGCCGATCCGGAAGGCCGACCCGGAGCCGTGAGGGCTAACGCAGCGCTGCGAGCCCGAGATCCGCCAGCATCGCGCAGAACAAGAAGGTCAGGTACGCAAGCGACACACGGAACACGGCCCGATCCGCCACGACCGTCTGCCGCACCATCGACACCACCACGCTGCCCGCGAACCAAGCTCCGAGGCCGATCGCCGCTACACCGTACAGCCAGCCGAGCGCGCCCGCCCACACCAACAACAACGACGCCGGGATCAGCAGCAGCGCGTACGCCAACGAGCGCCACCGGGTCGGTTGATCGCCGACGACGAGCGGCATCATCGGGTAGCCCGCGTTGCGGTACTCGGGCTTGCGAAACAGCGCGATCGCCCAGAAGTGCGGGGGCGTCCACAAGAAGATGATCGCGAACATGATCCAGGCGCCGACCGGGATCACCCCGTCGATCGCCGCGCCGACGATGAGCGGCGCCGTCGCCCCCGCCGCGCCGCCGATGACGATGTTCTGCGGGGTCCGCGGCTTGAGCCAGATCGTGTACACGAGCACGTAGAACAAGATCGTCGCGAGGCCGACCGCCGCCGCGAACGCGCCTCCCGCCAACGCGAGGATCGCGGTGCCGATCGCGGCCAAGACGAGCCCGTAGCCGAGCACCACGCGCGGGAGCAGCAGCGCCGCCGGCAACGGGCGGCCCCGCGTGCGCGCCATCAGCGCGTCGCGATCCCGCTCGAGGTACGCGTTGATCGCCGAGCTCGCGGCGCCCGACAGCGCCGTCCCGACCAGCACCGCCACCGCCTGCAGCAACGACGGCGTGGTCGTGGTCATGCCGAGCACCGGCAGGCCCGTGAACACCACCAGCGCCATCACCCGCGGCCGGGTGATGTCGAGGTACAACGCAAGGTTCGGCTCGACGGCCAGCGCCTCGCCTTCGGCAACCTCGACGACGTTGGAGTCGCTCATCCTCGGGCCCCCGCGCCGACCAACGCCGGACGCGCCGCGTCGGACGCGCCGGCGCGCGCGCCGGAGAACGCCACGTCGACCGCCCACACCGCGCACAGCACCGTCGCCGCCGCGCCCGCCGAGTGCGCCAGCGTGATCTCCACCGGGAGCATGGTGAGCACGTTCGTGATGCCGAGCGCGGCCTGCACGGTCACCACCGACGCGACCGCGCCCGTCGCGCGCGAGAGCGCCCCGCTGCTCCGCGTGACGAACGCGACGACCAGGGCGCCGAGCCACAAGCTCACGCCGACGAGGCGGTGCACGACCTGCAACCCAACGAGGCCCGAGAACGTAGGAGCGACGCTGGATCCGCCGCACAACGGGAACGTGGGACCGCACGCGAGCCCCGCCCCGGACGACGCGACGAGGCCCCCGAGGACCATCTGAACGCCGACGCCGACCAGCAGCGCGACCACCGCGGCCCGCGCCCACCCCGCGGCTGGAGCCCCGCCTGGCCCGACCAGGCGCCGCGCGATCAGCAACAGCACCGCGCAGAACGTGTTGCCGACGACGAGGTGGCTGGTGACCGTCCATTCGGCGAGAAGGTGCAGCACCGTCAGCCCACCCAGGACGACCTGGGCCGCCAACAACACGGCGCCGACGCCGAGCAGCCCGCGGACCCGCGCCCACGCCGCGCCATCGCGCCAGGACAGCGCCGCGACCGTCAAGAACCCGAAGCTCACGCCGCTCGCGAGCACGCGGTGGCCCCACTCCAAGAACACGCCGAAGTCGAGCTCGGGCACCATGACGCCGAAACACAGCGGCCAATCAGGACAAGCGAGCCCGGCGCCGTGCACGCGCACCGTGGACCCGAACACCAGCAGCGCGTAGGTGACCACGACGAGGCCAGCGGCGAGGCGCCAAGGCCCCACGCGGCGCGGGTCGGTCGTGGTCGAAGCTCTGGCCATCGCGTCCTTACTGGCAGCCCCCTTGCCCGCTCGCGCGCCAGCGGTCAACGCCGCCCCCGGGCGCTCGGTCACCAGAATCCAACCACGACCGAGCAAGCCCCACAACGACCGCTCGTCGTGCGTGCATCACGGCGTTGCGCGCCGCGCCGGTCCACCGCTCACGCTGGCTCAGGGCGCCCACGCCGAGGGGTCGGGCGCCGCGCGCTCGCACACGAAGTGGCCTTCCTTCGTGCCATAAGGCGGGTAGTCCGAGGCTTCCGCCGTGTCGAGGCCGACCGGGATGGCCTGCCGCGGCTCGCCAAAGCACCAGCCCTGCTCACGACGCACCAGCGCCACCCGGAGCTGCGCGACCTGCGCCTCGAAGTCGTCGGCCTTCGGGTCGAGGTACGGGTCGAACGTGAACGGGTCGGGGGTCGAGCCGAGGCACCAACCGACCGCGTTCGGGTCGAGGCCGGAGCCATCCGCCCACCCCCACGTCGAGGTCGTGGTGTCCCACCGAAGGTCGACGAACCCGGCGTAGATGTCTTGCGCGTCGAGCGCGTTCTGCACGGCCGCGAGGTCGTCGGCGCCGTCGAACGTCGCGAGCGAGCCGCCCCAGCCCCACGGTCCGCACGCGACCTCGGCCTCGGTGGACCACACCAACGCGGTCTCGCCGGTGACGGCGACGAACTCGCTCGCGCCGTACACCACCGCGTCGTACGACGCGCCGCCGGTGACGAGCGACGACGGGCAGATCGACCCGATGCGGCCGGTGACGTCCGCGACCGAGTCGTCGCAGTCGAGCCCGTTACGCGCAGTGTGCCCGCTCTCGGCGTTGCCGCCGCACAACAGGATGTCGGTGCCCGCGGCGCCCCACCCATCGCCATCTTCATCGAGGAAGTACGAGGACAGATCCGCGCAGCCGGTCTCGATCGGCTGGCGAAGATCCCAGTAGAAGCCGCACCCGGTGCCGATCGACACGATGCCGGCGATGACGACGAGGCTGCGCAAGCCCGAACCCCCGATGGTCACGAGCATGCGCCAGATCGTCACGACGCGCAACCCCCCTGGCCGGCGCGTGGCCACGCCCGGAGCGACGCGCTAGGCCTTCCGGTCCCGTTCCACGACCTGGCTCCACGCCGGCGCGTGCCGAGGACACCGGGAGCCGCGCCGATGAACGCCTTCTTGCTCGCTGCGCTCGCCTACGCGGGCGCCACGCCCCCGATCGAGCGGCTCACGCTCGACAACGGCCTCGAGGTCATCCTCGCGCCGGACCACTCCACGCCGATCGTGGCCGTCAACGTCTGGTACCACGTCGGCTCGCGCGACGAGACCGCGGGGCTGACCGGGTTCGCGCACCTGTTCGAGCACCTCATGTTCCAAGGATCGCCGTCGAACCCAGGCGAGTACTTCGCGCCCCTCGAAGAGGTCGGCGCCGACGTGAACGGCTCCACCAACACGGACCGCACCAACTACTTCGAGGTGCTGCCGGCCCGTCACCTGCCGCTCGCGCTCTGGCTCGAGTCCGACCGCATGGGCGGGCTGCTCGAGGTGCTCGACCAGTCCTGGCTCGACAACCAGCGGGAGGTCGTGCGGAACGAGCGCCGCCAGCGGTACGAGAACACGCCGTACGGCGAGGTGATGGTCTGGATCCAGGCCGAGATGTACCCGGAGGGCCACCCGTACCACCACACCACGATCGGCTCGCACGAGGACCTCGAGCGCGCCAACCTCGACGCGGTCAAGGCGTTCTTCGCCAAGTGGTACGTGCCGAACAACGCCACCCTCGTCGTCGCGGGTGACTTCGAGCCCGCCGTCGCCCGCAAGCTCGTCACCGAGCAGTTCGGCTGGATCCCCCGCGGCGAAGAGCCTGCTCGGGTCACGCCGCCCGGTCAGGGTGGGTCGCTCGCCGAGGTGCCCAGCGCCGCGCTCGCCGCGCCGAAGGTCCGCCGCGAGTACAGCAAGGTTCCGGAGCGAAAGCTGTGGATGGTGTGGCACAGCGCCCCCGCCGACACCCCGGGAGACGCCGAGCTCGACCTGCTGAGCGGCGTGCTGGCCGGAGACGCGTCGACGCGCCTCGAGAAGGTGCTCGTCCGGGAGCAGCAGATCGCAAAGGAGGTCGCCGCCTATCAGCTCACGCGGCCGCTCGGCAGCTTGTTCGTCGTCCAGGCAACCGCCGCCCCCGGGCACACCACCGACGAGGTCGCGGCGGTGGCCCAGGTGGTGCTCAACTCCGTCGCGGGCGCGTCGCCGCCCACCGAAGCCGAGGTCGAGGGCGCACGCGCCCAGATCGAGCGGCAGCTCTACGGCCAGATCAGCCAGGTCGGCCGCCGCGCCGACACCCTGAACTCGTTCAACCAGCGGTTCGGGGATCCGAACGGCCTCGACCGCGAGCTCGCGCGCTACCGGGTGACGGCCGACGCGGTGCGCGACGCGGCCCGCGTGACCGCGTCGCCGCACCTCGAGCTGCACGTGCTCCCGCTCGCCGATGAGCACGCCGAGCCCTCGATCGCAGACGCCACCCCGCCGGAGCCCGTCGCCCCGGCGTCGTCGGGGTGCGCCACCGCGCCCGTCGGCGGCGCGTTGCTCACCCTTGGGGCGCTCGCCGTGCTCGCCCGCCGGAACCGTGGAGGTGTCGTATGATCAACGCGTTGTTGGCCTTGTGCCTCCTCCCGTTCGCGTCCGCCGCGACCCGCCCGCGCCCAGAGCCCCTGCCCGAGTCGGCGTGGGCCCCGCCGGCCCCGACCCAGCGCACGCTCTCCGCGGCCGCTGGCGGGATGCCGGTCTACATCGTCGAAGATCACGAGACGCCGCTCTGGCAGGTCCGGCTCGTCCTCCCGCGCGGTGGGTGGTCGGACCCCGCGGGTCGTCCGGGCACCGCCGACGCCGCGTTGTCGATGCTGCTCGAGGGCACCACCAGCAAGTCGGCCGAAGAGATCGCGGTCGCCGCGCGGCGCCTCGGCGCCGACCTGTCGGCCGGGGCGAGCGCCGACGCGGGCTCCATCACGGTCTCGGGCATCACCCGCACGATGCCGGAGGCGATCGCGCTGTGGGCCGAGGTCGTTCGGACCCCGTCCTTCCCGGAGAGCGCGTGGGCACGCGAGCAGACCCGGCGCGCGACCGACGCCGCGTCGCGCTTGGAGCGCCCCGACGTGCTGGCGCGTCAGGTCGCCAGCCGGCTCTTCTATGGGGAGACGTACCGCGGCCTGTACGACACCCCGGACACGTGGAAGGCTACCTCGGTCGCCGATCTTCGCACGTGGTACACCGCGAACGTCGTCCCCGATGGGGCGTTCTTGCTGGTCGGGGGGGACGTCGACCCCGACGCCGTGACCGCGCTGCTCGAGTCCGCGTTCGCCGGGTTCTCGGGCGCGGCCCCCGCGGGCGCGGTGCCTACCCCGGCCCCCGGCGCGGGCAACAAGGCGCTGTTCTTGATCGACAACCCGGGCGCGCCGCAGTCGGTCGTGTCCACGGGCGCGCTGGTGAACGTCGCCGCGCCAAAGCTCGAGGCCCTCCGGGTCGCCAACGACCTGCTCGGCGGCAGCTTCACGTCGCGCATCAACAGCAACCTCCGCGAAGCCAAAGGTTGGACCTACGGCGCACGCTGCTCGTTCGACGACGAGCGCTACGGCGCGGCGTCGTGGGTGTGCAGCTCGTCGATCCGCACGGACGCCACCGCGGACGCGGTGGCCGAGCTGCAGCGTGAGATCACCGAGGCGGTGACCACCCGCCCGCCAACCGACGAGGAGGTCACGTTCTACCGGTCGTCGGCGCTGTTGGGCCTCCCCGGAAGCTACGAGACCACGGGCGCCCTGCTCGACACCGTCGCCGCGAACCGGCTGTACGGCCGCCCAGAGACGTGGCTCGCGCAGCGGACCCAGGCGATCGCGGCGGTCGAGGCGTCGTCGGCGCGCGCCGCCCTCTCGTCCACGATCGACCCGTCGGCGCTGACCTGGCTGGTCGTCGGCGACGCCGCTACTGTCGAGCCCGCGCTCGTCGCGAAGGGCTGGTTGGTCCAGCGCATCGACCGCGACGGCAAGCCGCTACCGTAGCGTACGCCCGGTGGGCTCGGCGGGCAGCAGCGGGATCACCCGATCCCGCAACGACGCCGGCAGCCGCCGGGCGAGGATCTCGCGCACCTCAGCGGGACTGTAGCGCATCGAGAAGTGCGTGAGCACGATCGCCTCGTTCTGCAGCAGGTCTGCGCGCTCGATCAGCTCGTCGAGGTGCACGTGACCCGTCTCGCGCGCGCGCCGCACGGACACGAGGTCGTCGAGGAACGTCGCCTCGAGGATCAGCACCCGAGCGGACCGCACGGCGGCCTCCCGCTCGATGACGCCCGCCGTGGTGTCGCCGCAGAACGCCGCCTCGACGACGTCGTGGGCGACGTCGATCACCAACCCGGCGCGCCGAAGCGCTACGATCTCGTCGTTGGACTTGCCGACCAGCTCCGGCAGCAGCGATCGCCGCGTGCGGGTGACCGCGTACCCCAGCGTCGGCACGCGATGGATGGCCCGGAACGGCACGACCCGGGTGCCCTTGCCGATGTCGATGGCTTCTCCAGGCCGGGCGACCACGAACGTGGCCGGGAGGTCGCTGCGGTCGAGCAGTCGGAACCCGCTCAGCACCGCCTCGAACCCCACGAGGTGGTCCTCGGGGACGACGTACTCGGGCGGGGGCAGCTTCCGCAGCGCGCGCGTAGCGCAGTGGTGCGCAATGCCGCCGACGTGATCGACGTGCCCATGGGTGAAGAACACGCGGCGGTGCCGGATCGCGCTCTCCGGGCAGATGCCCATGTCGAAGCACACGCCCAGGTCCGGCAGCTCGATGACGGTGTGCACGCCGGCCCATGACACCGCGCGCACCCGCGTCCCGGCCGCGATCAGCTCGACCGGCTGGTCCATCGTCCCCCTCCTCGCCCGCAGTGGGGTAGCATGTCGCCCGCAGGGAGCGTCATGCCCTCGTTCAGTTACCCGCCGCCGCCGAACTCCTCGCCGCCGACCCCGGACGCCGAGGTCAACGCCGCGCTCGTGCGCCTCGCCGGGCAGCGCGCCGCCTGGGCCGCCGTCGGTCCGGCCGACCGCGCCGCGATGCTCGAGCGCATGATCGACAAGCTGCTCGCCGTCGCGCCGCGGTGGGTCACCGCCGCCGCGACCGCCAAAGGCACCGGCCCCGACGACCCCGTGCTCGTCGGTGAAGAGTGGATCGCCGGACCCACGGTGGTCGGCCGCAACCTTCGCCAGCTCGCCGAGAGCCTGCGTGAGGTCGCCGACCACGGCGCGCCCACCATCGCGCGCCGCCGGATGTCGTACCGCGCCGACGGGCGGCTCGTCGTCCAGGTCGTGCCGGACTCGCTCTACGAGCAGCTGCTGTTCACCGGCTTCACGGCCGAGGTCTGGATGCAGCCCGGGGTCACCGCCGACAACCTGTCGGCGAACATGGCCCGCATCTACCGCACGACGGTCCCGCCGCGGGTCTGCGTGGTGCTCGGCGCTGGGAACGTCGGTTCGATCGGCATCATGGACGCGGTCTACAAGCTGTTCGTCGAGAACGAGCTCGTCGCCCTGAAGATGAACCCGGTCAACGCCTACCTCGGCCCCTTCTACGCCGAGATCGCGTCCGAGCTCATCGAGCGGGGCGTGCTCGCGATCACGTACGGCGGCGCGAAGGAGGGCGCATACCTCGTCACCCACCCCCTCGTGGAGACGCTGCACATCACCGGCTCCGACGCCACGCACGACGCGATCGTGTGGGGGCCGGCCGAGGGCCGCGCCGAGCGAAAGGCAGCCGGGGCCCCGGTCAATACGCGGGAGATCAGCTCGGAGCTCGGCAACGTCACGCCGATCATCGTGGTGCCTGGGCCGTGGTCGGACGCCGACCTCACGTCGG
>CAIUDO010000373.1 GCA_903897935.1 uncultured Pseudomonadota bacterium | reverse complement strand
GCGGTGCTCGGCGGCGGCTCCGTCGGGGCGGACGTCAAGAACCAGACCGCCGCGCCCACGCTGACGGCCACCAACACCGCGATCGCGGCGCCCGCCCCGACCAGCGCGCCCACACCGAGGCGGCGATTGTCGGGCGGGGCGAGCGTGGTCTCCCCACGATCCGCGTACGTCGCGCTCGACGACGGCGACGGCGACGCCAGGCCGACCGAGGATGCGGCCAACGTCGACGACGGGGCGCCTGTCGACTCTTCCTGGAACACCACCCCCTCGACGGGCTCCCGCTCGGTCGCCAGCGAGAGCTCGGCTTGCGGGACAACCCGGCGGGTGAACTGGCGTAAGGACTCGCCGCCCACCATGCGGCACAGGCGGCTGCAGTCGTCGGAGAAGTCGCGAGCGACGGGGCGGTGCGCGACCTCGCCGTGCAGCGCGCGGCCGAGCAGGCCGATCACCTCGTCTTGGACGGCCTCGGGCATGCCCCCGAGGGCGCCGCGCACGGCGGTGAGGGTGTCGTTGACGAACACCTCGTGCCGATCGGGCAGCACAGGCGTGCGCCCGATGGGGCGCAGCAGCAGGAGCTCGGCGACCGTGGCGGCGGCGGCGTAGACGTCTCCTTGCGGGGTGTCTTCTTCGCCGACGATGCGCTCGGGCGCCATGTACCGCTCGGTGCCGACCCGGAAGCCGGTCTTGCCCTCGCGGGACTCGAGGTTCACCCTAGCGACCCCGAAGTCCAGCACCTTCACCTCGCCGTCGGCGGTGAGGAGCACGTTGCTCGGCTTGATGTCGCGATGCACGACCCCGAGCACCCGGCCCTGCCCGTCGTCGGCGATCCACGCAGCGTGCAGCGCGTCCCCGATCGCGGCGCCGATCTCCAGCGCGGCGCCTGGTGGGAACGGCTCGTTGAGGTCGACCATCGCGCGGGTCAGCCGCTCCAGATCGATGCCTTGGACGTAGTCCATCACGACCGCCCAGCGGTCCTGTAGGCGGACGAGGTCGAGCACGGTCACGATGTTGCGGTGCGACAGGCGACCCAGGATGCGCGCCTCGTCGCGCATCCGCTTGCCCGCCTCCTTCTCCTCGGAGTGGTGCTGGTGCAGCAGCTTGAGCGCGACCCGGCGCCGGAAGCCGGCGCCCGAGTCTTGCTCTGCGAGGTACACCGATCCATACGCGCCCGAGCCGAGCCGCTCGGTCACGAAAAATTTGCGGCCACGCTGGCTCATTCTCGAGCCGACCGGGTTGTCGCGGCCGCGTACGGAGCCCGTGTCGCTGATCGCGTTGAGATCATTGCACCGTGAACTCGAAGATGTCCTGCCAGAGCGTGTATTGGTCGAGGTCGCCGTGCTCGTTGTCCTGGAGCGAGACCGTCAGCTTTCCGGCATCACCGACACTCCAGCCTTCTTCGTCGATCTCGTACCAGAGGTTCGGCGGCGCGTCGATGTACACGTCGTTCAGGCTCACGTGGTAGTGGCCCTCACCGTCTGTGATCTGCTCCGCGAGGCCGGGATCGTTGAACGTGATGCCGACGAGGTCGACGACGATGAGCAGCTTGAGGTTGCCCGTCACCGGGTCGAGGGTGATCGGCACGTCCGCGTCGGGGTAGAGCAGGCGAACCTCGGGTTCCATGGTGCCACCACCCTCGACCGCGGGAGGGGGCTCACAGCCGGTCGCGGTGGCGAGCCACGCGGCGCCGAGCGCGCAGCCGAGGGTCATCGTTCGAAGGACGCGGGTTGGCGTCCGGGCGAGTTCAGTCAAGCACGGCCTCCGCTGGCATCATCGCACGGGGCACGGCGCGCGTCACGACCGGAACGCTGGCGCGCGCCAGAGCCGACGGTATAACAGCCGGGGGTCCTGGAGGGCGTGTGCCGATTCGTCGCATTCTGCGGCTGTTGATCCTTGGGCGTAAGCGCGGCCTCCGGTCTCGCTTGTGGTCGCGGTTCGGGTTCCGAGCCGGCGAGCCCGCGGCACCCGAGCCACCAGCGGCGGCGCCGCCCCCGCCGGTGGTGGGCGCCCCGCCGCCCGTCGCGTCGCTGCGTGAGGGGTGGGTGTCGGTGCTGGCCAGCGCGTCGCTGGCCGAAGGCAAGCTGGTCGAGGCGTTCATGGACGGCAAGCCGATCGCGCTGGCGCGCGTAGACGGCAAGGTGCACGCGATGTCGAACGTCTGCCCGCACGCGGGCGGGCCGATCGGCGATGGCACGCTCGAAGGCCACACCGTGACGTGCCCGTACCACGGGTGGGCCTACGACGTGCGCGACGGTCGCTGTCACGTCAACCCCGAGGTTCGGCTCCCGATCCTGCCGGCGGAGGAGGTAGATGGGGCCGTGTGCGTGGGCCCGGCCTGATCGGCGGTCGAGGGTCCAGTTCGCGTTCGGCGGTGCGGCCGCGGGTAGCTTGTGGTACCGTTGGTTCATGTGTGCGTATCGACCCGGCCTGGGGTTCGTTGACGCGGCGCAGCCAGAGGCGAGCCCGTACGCCGTGGTGAGCCGGCGGGCTGCGTCGCGGCGGTACGATGGATGAACGGTCGTTATGGGAGCGCGCGCCAGACCCGCTGGTCGGGTTGGACGACGACGGCGTCGTGGTGTGCCTCAACGAAGCCGCGCGCACTTGGCTCGGTGACGTCGCCGGCAGGCCGTTCACCGTGTGCTTCGAGCCTCACGACGGCGCGTCGGTGCGGGCGCTCGCGGCGCGCGGGTGGGTCGGGGCGTCGGAGCAGCGCTTCTCGTTGGCCGACGGTCGACGCGTCAGCTTGAACGCCGGCCGCGCCGACGACACGCACTGGCAGGTCACCCTGCGCGACATCACGCACCGTCAGGTGATCGATGACGTCCAGGAGGAGCGTCGCCGGATCGACGCCCTCGCCGAGCTCGCAGGCGCCGTCGCGCGCGAGCTCAACGACCCGGTCTCGAACGTCCTGGGACGGCTGGAGCTCGTCGTCGAGCTGGGCGAGGAGCTCACCCCGATGGTCGGCGGGCACCTCTCGGTCGCGTTGGATCACATGCGGCGAATCGCAGCGTCGTTACGCAACCTTCGGCTGGTTGGCGTGCGCGCCGGTGTCACGCTCGAGGTGGTGTTCGTCTCCGAGGTGCTCGACGAAGCGTTCGATCTGGTCGGGCGGCGGGCCCGGGACCGGACCGCCTCCATCTCGATCGACCCCGAGCTGGCCGCGGGGGCCGACCGCGCGACCTGCGCCCGGATCCTCGCGATCGTGCTCGGGCACGTCACCGACACCACCCGCCGCGAGACGCCGATCGCCGTGCGCGCCGCGCCCTCCCGCGACGGCGTGCTCGTCGAGATCGGGGCGGGGCTCGACCTCGTCAAGGCCGCGATGCTGCCCGTGGACGTGATCGGCGCCGATGGCGGCGCGAACGGGCTCGGGTTGACGATCGCCGCCACCCTGGTGCGTTCGATGGGCGGTCGCGTCGAAGCGAGGCGCGGGCTCGGCGCTTCGTTCGTCGCGGTCGAGCTCCCCCGCGCGCCGGTCCGCCGCCAGCGCCCGGCGGCCGCCCAAGACGCCAAGGTCGTCGTGGTCGGCTCGACGACGCTGTGTGACGCTGCGCGCGGCATCCTCGAGCGCGAAGGGGTGACCGTCGACCACGTGGCAGACGGGGAGACGGCGCTCACCAGCCTGGTCGCGGACGAGGTCGCGGCGATCCTTACCGACCTGCTGCTGCCCGGCATGAGCGGGCTCGCGTTCGCGGAGGAGGTGCAACGTCGGCACCCGTCGCTGCGGGAGCGGGTGTGGTTGGCCAGCGAGGCGCGCTTGTTGTGGGTCCCGCGCTCGGTGCGGGTCCTGCCGGTGCCGCTGCAGCGCGACGATCTGCTCGACGCGCTCGGGCGGCGCGCCCGGCGGAGCGCCCGCTGAGCGGCGCAGACGACGCGGTGGAGCTGCGCGCCGCCGACGCCCCTTGGTGGGCGGTCCCCTCTGCCCCGCGCCTCGGAGCCGCGCCGCTGCCCCCCCCGGTCGGTGTCGTCGCGGCCCGCGGCGAGTACGCCCTCGCGGAGGAGGTGCTCATCACCGACTGGAGCGCGTCGCTCGACGCGACGTACGTCCCGCTCGTCGCCGCCGTGCTCGAGAGCGGGCTCCCGCTGCGGATCTGCGGGCGCGGCGACGACGCACGCACCGCGGAGGCGCGGGCGTCGCTCGTCGCCGCCGGCATCGACCCCGAGCGCGCCGACTGGTTGTCATGCCCCGCGGACACGATCTGGATTCGCGACTACGGGCCGTTCTACCTGGAAGACGAACGAGGGGAGCGCGCGTGGGGCGACGCGACGTACGCGTTCCCGCGCCCGCTCGACGACGACGTGCCGCTGTGGATCGCCGCGTGGGACGGCGGACGCCCGCACCGCGTGCCGCTCGCGCTCGAAGGCGGCAACCTGCTCGTCGACGGGGATGGGGCGTGCGTCACCACGACGCAGACGACCGAGCGCGCGGACATGACCGCCGACGAGCTGGGGCGGCTGCTCGGCGTCTACCTCGGGTGTGCGCAGACGATCGTGCTGGAGCCGCTGGTCGGGGAGTGGACCGGTCACGCCGACCTGTTCGTGTTGGTCACTGGGCCGCGATCGGCGTTGGTCGGTTCTTACGACGTAGCCATCGACCCCGTCAACGCCGCCGTGCTCGACCGCGACGCCGCGGCGCTCGAAGCGGCAGGCTTCGTGATCGGTCGCGCGCCGATGCCCGGCCACTTCGACGGCGACGGCGACGGCGTCGAAGACTGGCGCACCCACCTCAACGCCGTCCCGTTGCGCGCCGAGGGCGGCGTGACGGTGCTGATGCCGGCGTTCGCGGACGATCGGTCCGTCGAGGCCGAGGCTTCGGCGGCGATCGCCGCCGCGTTCCCGGGGGCGCGTGTGGTGCCGGTTGAGGCGGGGCCGGTCACCGCGCTGGGCGGGGCCCTCCACTGCGTCACCCAGGTCCCCCCGCGGTTGGTTCCGAGCGCGCCCGCGCCGACCGGCTGCCGATCCGGGGGCGCGCCGTCGGGCGCCGTGTGGCTCGGGCTGGTGCTTGCCTGGTTGCGTCGTCCTCGTTAACCGCGCGGGTCCGTCCGGGTGCGCTCCACGTCGCGCCCACATCGCGGTTTTCCCGTTTGAGGTAGTCATGTCCCGCAAGTGTGTGTTCACCGGCAAGCGCCCGAACGTCGCCAACAAGGTCTCGCACTCCAACCGCAAGACCAAGAAGCGCCAGTTTCCGAACCTCCAGACCAAGCGGCTGTGGTGGACCGAGGGCAACACGTTCGTGCGCGTGAAGGCGTCCACCCGGGCGCTGCGGACGATCAACCTGCACGGCCTGCACGCGTTCGCGGTCGAGCACGGGGTCAACCTGGCGGACTTCGTCTGCGAGTGACCGTTCGTCGGGCGTCGCCTCGGTAGCGCCGTTACACCGTCAGGCGTGCGCTCGTGCGCGCCTGGAGGTCGCATGCTGGTTGGTCCCTCGGTTCGGCGCCTCGTGTGGTTCGGCGTGCCGCTGATCGGCGTTGCGTGCCAGAAGAGCGTCGAGACGCCGTTCCCCGCTGGCCTCGAGCCGCTCGAAGACAACACGGCGCCGCTCCCCCAGCCGGTCGATGGCGATGACTACCCCGAGGTGCTCGAGGTCGTCACCGGCGACGACGAGTACGCGTGGATCCACGCCCGGGGGTACGTCAAGGCGTCGGTCGACGACACCTGGGCCGCGTTCCAGGAGCCCGAGGTGCTGGTGGATCGTCGCGGCATCGACGAGTGGTCGTTCGACCCCGTGGCTGACCCCGAGTTCGACTACGAGGTCTTGCTCCACTACGTCATCAACGACATCGTAACTGTCGAATTCGACATCGAGTGGCGGCAGGGCGTAGCGGCGACCGAGGACGATCGGGTGACCAGCGTCGCGATGCGGTACCAGAAGGTCGAAGGGTCCTCATTCATCGAGATGATGCAGGGCTCCGTGTTGTTGCTCGAAGCCGCCGACGGGGTCACCGAGGTTCAGCTCATCGAGCACCTCGACGCGGTCCAAACCGGCGTCGAAGACGTCGAGAGTTATCAGCGGGATCTGTTCGCCAGCGTGGTGGCGTTCGTGCACGGCGAGCCGCTGCCGACGTACGAATAGCGCGGGCGGGCCGCGGTCAGCTCGCGTCCATGACCTTGAGCACCTTGGTGCCGGTGGCGGTGCGCTCGGCGATCGCGACGAGCTGGTCGCCGGCCACGAGCAAGCACCGACGCCCCTCTTGAACGGACGGTGGCGCGGGCGGGGGCGGGCCTCCGGCGCGGACCCGGTGGGCCTCGTGCGGCCTCAGGTCGACGATCGGCAACCCAGCGAGCGCGTCGAGGGTGGACCGCACGAACGGCGTCACGGACGCGCGCACGGCGTCTCGTGGTTGCCACTTCACGCGGCGTTCACGCGAGCGCTCCAACAACACCGTGACCCACGAGTGCTCGGGCGCGTCGCACGCGAACGCGGCGAGCTGGGGCAACCCGAGCGCGTCGCACAGGTAGAACGGCCCGCTGCGGGTGCGGCACAGCGCGGCGAGGTGGCCGGCGGTGCCGAGCGCGGTGGCGATCTCGTCGGCCAGCACGCGCGCGTAGGTGCCGCGTGTGCACGTGATCTCGACGCGCACCGTCGGGCCGTCGGCCGGTGGATCGGCGCCGATCTCGGGGCTCGTGCTCGCGGGGGTGGCGTCGAACGCCACCAACCGCAGGCCGTGGATCGTGATCGGCCGCGCCGCTACCTCGATCTCTTCGCCCTGCCGCGCGTACTCGTACAAGCGGCGGCCCTTGTGCTTCACCGCGGAGTAGGCGGGCGGCGTCTGCATCCGGTCGCCTTCGAACGTCGCGAGCACCTTCAGGATCTGGTCGGCGTCGAGCGACGGCACCGGGGCCGCCCGGATGACCTTGCCGGTCGGGTCGCCCGTGTCGGTCGCGCACCCGAGACGGATCGTCGCGTCGTACACCTTGATCGACTCGTCCAAGAACTGGATGAGCCGTGTGGCGCCGCCCAGCGCGAGCGGCAGCACGCCGGTAGCGAACGGGTCGAGCGTGCCGGTGTGGCCCACCTTCTCGATGCCGGTGACCGCTCGGACGGCCGCGACGACGTCGTGGGAGGTGATGCCGGCGGGCTTGTCGATAACGAGGAAGCCGGCGTTCATTCTTCGTCTCCTGGCTGTTCGCCCTCGTCACCGTCGGCGGGGGGATCCGCCGGTGGCGCCTCCGCCATCGCGCGCTCACGCTCGAGGCGCGAGATCAAGGACGCGACCCGCACCGCGTCTTCGAAGTGTACGTCGGGGGTGAACACGAGCTCCGGCGCGCGCCGGAGCCGGAGCGCACGGCCGACCGGACCCCGCAGGGCCTTCGCGGCGTCGGCCAGCGCGGCCTTCTGCTCCCGCGACGGGGCGCCGCCACCGAGCCGCAAGAACACGATCTTGGCGTGCTCGAGATCCCGCGCCACCTCGACGCGGGTGATCGAGATCTCCCCGATGCGCGGATCCTTCATCTCGGTTCGAAGCCGAACCGCGACCTCGCGGTGGATCATCTCGGCCAACCGCTCAGCGCGATGCGTCGCCATGTGCTTGTACCTGCCTTCCCAAGAACGCCGGCACGGGTAACGCCGTTGGCGACCGCTAGCGAGCGGAGGGGTCATGCAGATCGCGGTGGTCGGGCCGGGTCGGCTCGGTGCGACGTTGGCGCTGCTGTGGGGGCGCGCTGGGCACGCCGTACGGCTGGTGGGCCGCGACGACCCGGTCGGGGCGTGCGACGTCGCGGTGTTGACGGTGCCGGACCGCGCGATCGCGCCGTGCGCGCTCCGAGTGCCGCCCGGCCCGGTGGTGCTGCACACGTCTGGAGCGACGGATCTTACGCCGCTTCGGCCGCGTTCGGGCGTAGGCAGCCTGCACCCGCTGATGACGTTCCCCGGCGTGGACGTAGCGGTGCCCGCGCTCGAAGGCGTCGGCGCCGCGGTCGACGGGGACACCGACGCTGTGCGGGTCGCGGAGGAGCTCGCCCGGTGCCTGGGCATGGTGCCGTTCCGGGTCGACGGGTCAAGGGCGCTGTACCATGCCTCCGCGGTTGTCGCGGGCAACTTCGCGACCGTCCTGCTCGCGGTCGCCGGCGACGTGCTCGCGCGCGCGTCCGGGGTGTCGTCGGGCGATGCGCGCCGATTGCTCGCCCCGCTCGCGCTCACGTCGCTACGCAACGCGGTCGCGGACCCAGGCGCGGCGTTGACCGGGCCGGTCGCGCGCGGGGACGAGGCGGTGATCCTCGGGCATGAAGCTGCGTTGATGGGGGTTGATGCGGTCGACGAGCTGGCGCTCTACCGCGTGATGACCACGCTCGCGCGCCGGCTACGCGCCGACTTCGATCCATCCGGGCGCCGTGGCGATGGCCATGATTGAACGCCGCCGGGTAGGTCGCAGGCCAGAAAGCCAAGTCCGAGCGGCGTTGCGATGGCCCGTGACATCAAGAGTCACGGTGGTGACGTGTTCGTAGTTGTCGGTCCGGGTCGTGGTGCTAGATTCGGGTTGGGTCCAGGCGGCCTTTTCGGCCCGGACCACCGGGGGCCACATGCTCGATGCCTACATCATCGAACGCATCCGCCGAGAGCGAGAGCGCGCGCGCGCCGGTCGTGAGTCCCAGGTCCCGCTTCACATCGACGACCTCACGCGCGACCCGCGGGACCGTCGCGAGCGCGTCGGGCCGGTCGACGGGGACGACGCCCGGCGCGGCAGTGTGGTGATCGACTACACCCTGCCTTGACGTAAGGGTCGCATCGTGCGAAGTGGCGGCCGCCTGAGGTGCATTCCGCACCGACGGGCGGTTGCTGCTCGACGGCGGGCCCTTTTCGCCACGCCCACCTCGCGCGGGGCTGTCCGGCTAGAGGAGGGCGACGAAAGATGGCGTTGAGCACTACGGACAAGAGCGCGATCATCGAGAAGCACCAGCAAGCCGAAGCCGACACTGGGTCGGCCGACGTGCAGGTGGCCCTCATGACCGCGCGGATCACCTACCTGACCACGCACATGAAGGAGCACCCGAAGGACTACGCGTCCCGGCGGGGGCTGCTTCGCTTGGTCGGCCAGCGGCGTCGGCTGCTGAAGTTCATCTCGGGCCGGGATCCGGCGCGTTACCGCGCGCTGATCGCGTCGCTGGGCCTGCGCCGGTGACGTCGTGGGGTGGCGCTCTGGCGCGTCGCGGTGCGTGGGCGTTTGCCCCCGCGCTGCGCTGGTCGTGGGCGGCACCTCGTCAACCGTCGCTCGGAGCGCGTTGATGCTTCGAGCGGCGCCCCGTCCACCGGTGAGCGGGCGGCCGCGCGGCCTCGCCCCTTCGATCGTGGCGGTGGCTCCAAAACCTTCAGGTCGCGCGTCGTTTCGATGCCCTTGTTGTGGGGACGGCCAGCCCGTGGTCGTTCACGGATCGTCGCAGACGGTGGAGCCCGCGCTCCTTCGTCTCCGCAGGTCGGTGAACCTTCGGTTGGGTGTGCTCCCGGCGAGGGCCGGCGTCGAGGTCGGGCCGCGGGCCACTCAGGATGGTCCTGAGGGCGGCGCGAGGGCCTCTGCGCCCCAGCGGTGACCCTCGAGGTCACCAGGGAGCATTCATGAACATCGTACGTACTTCCGTCGAGATCGGCGGCAAGACCATTTGGTTCGAGACCGGCAAGCTGGCCAAGCAGGCGAGCGGCGCCGTCGTCGTGGGCTGCGGCGACTCCGCATTGCTGTGCACCGTCGTGATGGCAGGCGGCAATCAGCCGTTCGACTTCTTGCCGCTCACGGTCGACTACCAGGATCGGAACGGTGCCAGCGGCACCATCCCCGGCGGCTACCTCAAGCGCGAGGGCCGCGCGAGCGAGCGGGAGACCTTGATCTCGCGCCTGATCGACCGGCCGCTGCGCCCGCTGTTCCCCAAGCACCTGCGGCAGGAGATCCAGGTCATGGTCACGGCCATGTCCTACGACCGCGACAACGAGACCGACGTGCTGTCGGTCTGCGGCTGCGCGGCCGCGTGCCATGTGTCCGACGTCCCGATGGCCGAGGCGTGCGCCGCGGTCCGCATCGTGCGGGTCGACGGCGCGCTCGTCCTCAACCCGTCGTACGACCAGCGTCAGCGGGCGGACATGGACCTCGTCATCGCGGGCACGGCCACGGCGATCACGATGGTCGAGGGCGGCGCCCAGCAGGTCGACGAGGCGATCGTGCTCGACGCGTTCGACCTCGCGAGCGAAGCCATCGGCAAGATCGTCGCGTGCATCAACGATCTCCGGGCCCAGGCCGGTCGCGCCAAGGTCACCATCGCGGCGCCGAAGGCGCTCGACGCCGACGCGCTCGCCGGCGTGTTCGCCAAGGGTGAGGCCGGCTTGCGCGACGCGCTCAAGATCCCGGGCAAGCACGAGCGAAAGGCGGGCCTGAAGGCCGTCCGCGACGGCGTGATCGCCGAGCTTGTCGCCGGCATGGACTCCGAGAAGGTCGCCGGGTTCACCGCGGACTGCAAGGAGGCCTGGGAGAAGCTCGTCCGCAAGGTCATGCGCCAGGACGTGATCGAGACCGGCATCCGCCTCGATGGCCGCAAGACCGACGAGATCCGCAACATCTGGATCGAGCTCGGCGCGGCGGCCCGGGCCCATGGCTCCGCCATCTTCACCCGCGGCGAGACCCAGGGCTTCGTGACCTGCGCGCTCGGCACCGACATGGACAGCCAGCGCATGGAGCTCCCGAGCGGCAAGGCGGACCGCCGCTTCATGCTCACGTACGGGTTCCCGCCGTTCTGCACCGGTGAGGCCAAGCGCCTCGCTGGCCCGAAGCGCCGCGAGGTCGGCCACGGCGCGCTCGCGCACCGCGCCTTGCAGGCGGTCGTGCCGGACAAGTCCGAGTTCCCCTACGTCATCCGCGTCGCGTCCGAGATCCTCGAGTCGAACGGCTCGTCGTCGATGGCCACGGTGTGCGGCGGCACCCTCGCGATGATGGACGCGGGCGTGCCGATCAAGGCGCCGGTCGCGGGCATCGCGATGGGCCTCGTGTCGGAGGGCGACAAGTTCGCCGTTCTCTCCGACATCCTCGGCGACGAGGACGCGCTCGGTGACATGGACTTCAAGGTCACCGGCACCACCAAGGGCATCACCGCGTTCCAGATGGACGTGAAGATCCACGGCTTGCCCCGCGCGGTCATGGCGGCCGCGCTCGAGCAGGCGCGGGTGGGCCGCTTGCACATCCTGGGCTGCATGAACGAGGCGATCGCCGCGCCGCGCGCCGAGCTCTCGGCGTACGCCCCGCGGATCACCACGATCAAGATCAAGAACGACCGCATCAAGGACCTCATCGGGCCCGGCGGCAAGACCATCCGCGCCATCCAGGACGCCTGTGAGGTCCGCCTCACCGTCGATGACTCCGGCAAGGTCGAGATCGCGTCTACGAGCGGCGAGGCGACCGACCGCGCCGTCGCGATGATCCGCGAGCTCACGCAGGAGGCCGAGATCGGCGCGCTGTACGTCGGCGTCGTCAAGCGGATCGTCGACTTCGGCGCGTTCGTCGAGATCTTCCCAGGCACCGACGGCCTCGTGCACATCAGCGAGCTCGCGGCGGGCCGGGTCGACAAGGTCACCGACGTGATCTCGGAGGGCGACGAGGTGCTGGTGCGCGTCATCGACGTGGACCGGGCCGGCAAGATCCGCCTCTCCCGCAAGGCGGCGCTCGGCACGGCGCTCTGAGTGGCGTGTCGCGTCGAGGTCGTGTGGTTGCCGCACGGGGAGGGGCTCACCCTCCCCGGGTACGCGTCCCAGGGCGCGGCCGGAGCGGACCTCATGGCCGCCGTCGACGTGACGTTGTTGCCCGGCCAGCGTGCGCGCGTGGGGTGCGGCTTCGCCATGGCGCTGCCCGAGGGCTTTGAAGCGCAGGTTCGACCTCGCTCCGGGCTCGCGCTCACGCACGGCGTGACCGTGCTCAACGCCCCCGGCACGATCGACTCCGACTACCGCGGCGAGGTCGCGGTGGTCCTGGTCAACCTCGGTGAGCGCCCGTATCAGGTGGCGCGAGGCGACCGAATCGCACAGATGGTGGTGGCGCCGGTCACGCGCGCGGCGTTCGCGCGGGTAGACGGGCTTGATGATACGGACCGTGGGTCCTCGGGTTTCGGCTCGACAGGCACGCGCTGATCCGGCCCCGACGGGCCGTAGTGGAGACGGGATGCTCGACGTCTTGACCTCTGGCTTCCGAAACGCCCGTATGATGATGGCGGGTCGCGCAGAGCTCAACGAGGAGACGATCAAGGACGCGCTGCGCGAGGTGCGGTCGTCGTTGATCCAGGCCGACGTCGAGCTCGGGGTCGCCCGCGACTTCGTCGCTCGGGTGCAAGGCAAGGTCTCCGGCACGCAGGTCCAGCTCAAGGACAAGCGGACCGGGATGCAGCTCACGCCCGCCGATTGGTTCGTCAAGGCGTGCTACGACGAGCTCGTGCTGATGATGGGGCCCGAGGGGGGCGCCCTCGACCTCACCGGCAAGCCCGCGGTCGTCATGCTCGTCGGCCTGCAGGGCTCCGGCAAGACGACCACGGCCGGCAAGCTCGCGCGCCTGCTCATGCGTGACGGTCGGAAGCCGATGCTCGTCGCGGCAGACATCTACCGCCCCGCCGCGGTGGACCAGCTCATGGTGCTCGGGCGTAAGCTCGCCGTGCCGGTGTTCTCAATCCGCGGCATGGACCCGGTGAAGTTGTCCAAGCTTGCGGTCGCGCAGGCCCGTCAGGTCGGTCGCGACGTCGTCATCATCGACACCGCCGGCCGGTTGGCGCTCGACGAGGCGCTGATGCAGGAGGTCGTCGACATCAAGGCCACGATCCAGCCGAGCGACGTGCTGTTCGTCTGCGACGCCATGATGGGGCAAGACGCCGTCCGGACCGCCAGCGAGTTCGACCGGCGGCTCGACTTCACGGGCTTCATCCTCACGAAGATGGACGGCGACGCGCGCGGTGGCGCCGCGCTGGCGATCAAGGCAGTGACGGGAAAGCCGGTCAAGTTCCTCGGCCAGGGGGAGGGGCTCGACCAGCTCGAGGCGTTCCGGCCGGAGGGCGTCGCGCAGCGGATCCTCGGCATGGGCGACGTCGTCGGCTTGGTGCAGGACTTCGAGCGCCACGTCGACAAGGACACAGCGGCGGCTGACGCCGAGCGCATCCTCGCCGGCACCTTCGGGTACGACGACTTCGTCAAGCAGCTCCGCACCATCCGAAAGATGGGGCCGATCCGCGAGATCATGGCGAAGCTGCCGTTCATGAGCGACATGCTCGCCCAGCTCCCCGAAGACGCGATCGACGAGGGCGAGCTGGACGTGGTCGTCGCGGTGATCAACTCGATGACGAACCAGGAGCGGAAGAACCCCGACATCCTCAACGACTCGCGGTTCAAGCGCATCGCGCGGGGCTCTGGGCACACGCTCGCCGAGGTCAAGGACCTCCACCAGCGCTTCGTACAAGCGCGCGCGATGATGTCGGGGCTGGGCTCGATGATGCGGAACCCGGCGCAGTTCCGGGCGTTGCAGCAGCAGGCCGCGCAGATGCAGCGCTCGGGCGCGTTCCCCGGCATGGGCGCGTTCGGCGCCCCCGGCGCCGGCATGCCGAACGACGACCTGCCCACCGAGACGGCGGAAGAGCGCGAGCGGAAGCGCAAGCTGAAGAAGAAGCAGAAGGACGCACGGAAGAAGAACCGGAAGTGAGCTCCGGGGCTCCTGCGGTCACCGCGGCGGGTCGGTTCGTGCTCGCCCGCGCCCCGAACCACCTCGGGGACGGCGTGATGGCGCTCCCCGCGATGCACGCGCTCGCCGCGCGCGCGGGGAGGCTCTTGATCCAGGCGCCCGGGTGGGGGCCTGCGTTGTACCGCGACGTCGCCGCGGAGATCTCGCCCCGAGGCCCGGCCCCGGCGGGCGTTGACGTCGCGGTGTTGTTTCCACCGTCGTTTCGGGCCGCATGGGCCGCGCGCAGGGCCAAGCGTAGGGTCGGTACGCCCACCGACGGTCGGTGGCCGCTGCTGACCGACCGGGTCGCCGAGCGCGTCCACCGCGCCAGCACCTACGCGGCGCTCGTGGAGGCGGTCGGCGCCGTGGCGGCGGGGCCGCCGCGCTACCCCGCGTGGGCGTCGGACCCCGAAGCCGATGTCCCGGAGGGCCACATCGGGCTCAACCCGATCAGCCCGTCCGGGGAGACGGTGACGTGGCGCGGCTACGCAGAATTAGCGGCCGCGCTCGGGCGCCCGGTCGTCTTCTACGCGGGCCCGGGGGAGGGCGACGCGCTCAACGCGGTGGCGGGCGACCACGAGCGTCGGGTCGGCCTGCCGCTCCCGGCGTTCGCGGCGGCGTTGCGGCGCTGTGCGGTGTTTGTGAGCAACGACTCTGGCGCCGCCCACTTCGCGCGCGCGTGCGGAACGCCCACGGTGGTGGTGCACGGCTCGACGACGGCGCGGCGAACCGGCGCAGCGGGCGCGCTCGCGGTCGAGGGGCCGAACCTGCCCTGCCGCCCCTGTTACCGAAAGACCTGTCCGTTCCCTGCGATCCCGTGCCTCGACGTGCAGGTCGCCGCGGTGCTCGCCGCGATCGTGGCCGCGGAGGCCGCGTGCGCTGGCTGATCGTCACCGACGACTTCCCGCCGCTCGACGGCGGCGTCGCTACGTGGACGGAGGCGGCCGCGCGGGCGTTGGTCGCCGCGGGGGACCACGTCGAGGTGCTCGCGCGCGCGCGCCCGGGCCTCGGCGCGCCTGGCCTGGTCGTACGCGGGGTTCGTGGCCCGTCGTTCGGCAAGCACGGGTCGTGGTGGATCGCCGCCGCCTCGGCACCGCGGCTTCGGGGCGTCGACCGGGTGCTCGCGACGACGTGGACGGTCGCGCGACGGCTCGTCCCGCTCGCCCGGCGCCTCGGGGTCCCCGTCGACGTCGTCGGCCACGGCTCGGACCTCACGCGGGTCGCGCCGGGTACGCCGGCGGCTCGGGCCCTCGTCGATGTCGCGGGGGGCGTCGACCGGTTCTTCGTGGTGAGCGCGTGGCTGGGGGCGCGGCTGGAGGCGCTGGGCCAGCGCGCGACGGTGCTGGCGTCCCCGGTGGACGTCGGGGCCCCGAAGGCGCCGTCGGAGCACCCCGCGCGCTGGTTGTACGTCGCGCGGGCGACGCCGCTCAAGGGCGGCGATCGGTTCGTACGTTTGGTCGCGGAGGCCGGCGTCGAGGGCACGGTGGTCGGCGACGGTCCCGAGCGTGGCGCTTGGGAGTCGCTCGCAAGCCGCGTGGGTGCGCGGGTGCGGTTCGTCGGGCGGAGGCCGCGCGCCGAGCTCCCGGCGTTGTACCGAGCGCACGACCTCGTCATGCTCGTGCCGCGCGAAGACGCCGACGGGACCGGAGGGGAGGGGCTCGGGCTCGTCTTGCTCGAGGGTGCCGCGTACGGCGTGCCGGGGGTCGGGTGCCGCACCGGGGGGGTGCCCGAGGCCCTCGGTCCCGGGCTGCTGCTCGACGATCCTGACGACGCCGTCGGGTCCGTCGAGGCGATTCGCCGCTGGTGGCGGCCTGGCCTCGGGTCCGCCGCGCGCGGGTTCCTCGCCGCAACGCATGGCACGGCGCGGCTCGCCGCGCAGCTCCGTGACGTGACGCGGTGAGGCGTTCGCCGAGCCACGCCGTGCGTTACTGCGGGTGCGTTCGAAAGGAGGGGCGGTGGAACCACACTTCACGTTGGAAGAGCTCCGGGTCGCGTTCGCGTGGCACGTCGTCGGGTTGATCGTGGGCGCGGACGCGAAGGTCGATGCTTCGGAGTCGATCTTCGTCGGCGCGCACTTCCCGCAGGGGCTGCTCGAGCGGCACGGGTTCGTCGACGGCCACGGGCGGCCGACCGCCCGCTACGCGGACGCTCGGGTCGAGGCCCTCACGCGGCTCCCGGCCGAGCTCGACATGCCGGCGAAGCTCGACTTGGTGACCACGTTCGTCGGGGCGGCGGTCGTCGACGAAGACCTGGAGCGCGGGGAGTCGCGGCTGGTGATCGCGGCGGCCCGGCTGCTCGGCATCGCGGACGCCGAGCTCGACGCCCACCTCGACAGCATGCACGGGACGGTCGCCGCGATCGACCTTCCTGAGCCCGACCTGGACGGCG
>CAIUDO010000372.1 GCA_903897935.1 uncultured Pseudomonadota bacterium | reverse complement strand
CCCTTGGACAACCCGTCGCGGCGAGGGTCTAAGCCGGCTTCCCGCCGGATCAAGCGACGGGTTGCCCACATCGACCACCACCGCTACGACGATTCGCATCGATCGAGCGACCATCGGTCGGGCTCGATTCAGTGCGAACGATCCCACAACTGGCGCCCAGTGTCGGACGCAGAGCCGGGCTCCGACCAAAGTCTCCGGCGAAACTCGATTGATGAGCTACCCGTGAATTCTCCGTCACCTGCTCGTCGCGCGGGCGGAGGTGATCGCTGGCCGCAGGTCCTACGGGCCCGCGACGATGAGGTTGCGGGTGTTGGTCTTCGTCAGCGTCGACTGGGGCACCCCTTGGGCGTCGACCGAGATCGCGATCTCCGACGCGCTCGACACCACGATGCCGCGCTCCACGTCGAAGATGAAGTTCTGGTTCCCGCTCGCTTGTTTGACCTGGATCGCCGACGCGATCTGCTGCGCGAGCACCTCGCGCGGGATCGCCGCCGACGCGCCGGGGAACATCGACTCGACCGCGCGCGCCAGCGCCTCGGGGTTGAGGTCGAGCTCGCCCGAGACCGTGCACGCCACGCGCGCCAGCGGTCCGTCCACCGACGCCAACGCGCACGCGTACGTGAAGGTGATCGACATCCCGAACGGCATCGGCGCGATCATCTGCCGCGTCCAGCGGTCGCCTACGCCAACGGGCGTGGTAGGCAGGATCTGGTTGGTCGCGCCGTAGCTGCGCGCGACCGAGCTGTCGCCCGACATGGCCAGCATCGTGACCTCCGCCGCCTGGCGTTGGTCCTCCGGGAGGTCCGACCGCGCGATCGCCTGCCGGATCGCGCCGTCGAGCCCGGACACCGACCGGATCGTGCCGTCTGCCGCGAGCACCATCTCGTACGTGGCGCCGACGAGCACGCCCATGTCGAGCGATCCATCGGCGGCGTCGTTCTCGAACTTGCTGACCGTGACCTCGATCGTCGCGCTGCCGTCGGGGGCGCCGCGTACGACCTGCCGGGCCTCGACCACCTGCCGGTTGGACGTCGGCGCGCCGGTCTGCACCGCCGTCGTCTCGACGACCGTGCTGGATTTGACTTCGCGGCCGTCGGGGTACTTCGGGGTGAGGGTCCAGGTGGCGGCGAACGCGGCGGCGGCGAGGGTGACGATCACGGCAGTCTCCGGAGCGGGCGGCTGATAACTCAATCGGCGCCGGGCTCCTGGTACTCGTGCTCCAGGTAGATCTGCACCCGCCGGTTGAGCTGGCGCCCGAGCGGCGTCTCGTTGGGCGCGATCGGCGTGCGCGCCCCGCGAGGGATGATCTCGAAGAACAACCCGGGCAGCTCGCGCTCGAGCAGCGCGCGAACGGCCTCGGCGCGGCTGCGCGACAACGCCTCGGGGTCGCGCTCGGTCGGGTCCGTGTAGCCCTCCAGGACGACGTGATCGTGCTCCCCCGCCCGATCGCGCAGCTCGTCCACCAGCAGGTCGATGCGCGCCTGGGAGCGCTGGTCAGGTCGGGCCGATCCGGCGTCGAAGTGCACCGTCTCCCGCAGCGGGCGCGGCTCGTCGAGGCGCTCGGGGCGCAGGTACAACGGGATGAACCGCGCCTCGTCGATCACCTCCTGGGCGCCCGGGGAGCCGATCCAGGTCACGAACGACGCCGCGTCGGTGGCGCCCTGGCCCCGCGTGTAGAGATACACGTCGAGCGCGAGCGGCCACGACCCGCGGATCACGTTGGCTTGCGACGGGAACACCACCCCGGCGCCCGGCTGGCTGCGCAGGCCGAGGGTCCGACCCGCGGCGTCGGCCATCGACACGATCGCGATGGCGGCGGGATCCTCGGCGAGGATCTGGGCGATCTCGGCGGGGCTGCGCTGCGGGATCCGGCTCGACATGCCACGTGGACCGCAGAAGAAGTCCTCGAAGGTGGCGCGTGTGCCCGACGCCGGGTCGAGGGTGAGCGGGCGGATCGGGCGCGCCTCCATGCCGAGGTCGGACCAGTCGGCGAGCGTGCCGGTGCACCAGATGTCGCGCACCTGATCGTACGTGAGGCTCTCCATCGGGTTCTTCGGGTGCACCGCGAGCGCGACGACGTCGACCGCCAGGATGCTGCGGCTGCCCGCGTCCGCCAACGAGAAGCCGTTGGCGCGCGCTTGCTCTTCTTCGGCGGGGAGGTGCTCGCGGTCGGTGACGACGACGTCCGCGCGGCCCGACAACAGCGCGTCGAACAGCTTGTCCGGGCTGGCCGCGGACACGTCGACGTCGAGCCGGTTGACGGACTGCTCGTGGGTGGCCGCGAGCGCGGGCAACAACGAGGCCGCCAGCCGGTCGGTCCCGACGACCCGCAAGATGGGCCGCAGCTCGGCCGCGGGTGGTGACGGCGCCGTCGGCGCCTGGCAAGCGACCATCCACAATGACGCCCCAAGCATGCGGCCCCCAGAGCGCTCTCGATTGGAGCGACCTCGATCCTACCCGAAAACGATCAGTAGTCGACGGATCCGCGGTCGGACTTGATCTTGCTTCGGCGGCCCTTCGCGTCGAGTCGGCGGATCTTGGAGCCCCAGGTGGGTTTCGTGTCGCGTCGGATCTCGGGGCGGATCAACGCGGCGCGTACGATCTCCGCGAGGCGCTCACGCACGATCTCGGTGTTGCGATGGCGCGACCGGTTCGAGTCGCACGCGAGCACCAGCCAGCCATCGCGCGTCATCCGGCCAGGGTTGGCGCCGGCGAGGCGGGCCTTGACGTCGGGCGGAAGATCGGAGGCTGAAACGTGAAAGCGTAGCTGTACTCTTGTTTCTGAAGTGTTGACGCTCTGCCCGCCCGGCCCGCCGGACCGCGCCGCCCGCTCCTCCAGCAGCGCGCCGGGCAGCGTGATCGACTCGGTGACGGGCAGGTCTGCGGGCATACGGTTCGGTACCTCGGTCGCGGCGTCTCGGCGAGCCTTCACCTTTTGCAGCTTTACGAGGAACCGTCCGAACCTTGACGAAGCCCACACCCACCGGGCCAGCGTTCGGGCCATTGGGTAGGAGTGAAGACCGCGCTTACCATCACCGCCCTCGTCTCGCTCGCCGTCGGCTTGGCCGTCTGGTCGTGGCCGGCGCAGGAGATCCGGGTGGTCGACGATCCGCCGGCGGTGGCGCGCGCGGCGCGGGTGGCGGTGGGCTCGTTCGTCGTCGACGGCGCGCCGTCGGTGGTGGTCGTCGACCCGGGCGTCACCGTCGTCGGTCCTGTCGCTGGCCGCGCGTTGCTCTCCGCCGACGCTGGTGCGCCGTACGGCGACGTCGTGCGCGTCGCGGAGTCGCTCGTCGCCGCCGGCGCGTCGGAGGTGTGGCTGCACGTCTCGGCGGACACGGCGGCGCCCGAGGTGGTGGTCCCTACGTCCCCGACCGACGTCGCAGCGACCATCCGGATGCAGCCTACGTTGCCGCACTCGGTCGCGTTGCCCGACGGCCGCGTGGTGCAGGTGGCGTCGGGGGCGTTCGGCGCGGCGGCGGTGGCGCTCGATCCTCGCGTCGCGTGCGCGCGGCTGGAGGGGCGCGCCGACATGACCGCGGGGGACCTCGCCACGATCGCGAGCCAGCTCGCCGAGGTCGGGGCGCCGCTGGTGGGCCTGTCGGGGGGCGGAGCGGCCGATCAGACGCCGGCGCCGGGGCACCGGGTCGTGATCTCGACCCGCGACGTCGTCTCCGCGGTGCCGATCGTGCGGGCGCGCGCGTGGGTGGGCTGCGCGCCGGAGGAGGCCGTCGCGTCCCGCTGATGAGCGCTCAGCCCGCCGCCCGCGTCCACGCCGCGATCTGGTTCGACAGGTAGATCGGCTGCCCCTCCTGCTCGTATCGGAACGCATACGACACGAACTTCGTGCCGCGCACCGTTCGCACGCGCCCCGCCGTCAAGGCGCACACCACGGGGGGCCCGATGCGGCCCATGCCGGCGAACCGCGCGTCGGTGATGTGGGTGCCGTACCCGATCCAGCCCTCCGACGGGCGCAACCCGAGCACGTAGACCGCGTGCAGGTTGCCGAGCGTCGCCGTGATCTGGAGCTGAACGGCGCCCGGGACGTGCTTGTGGTGGCCGGGCCACGGGCGCTGGTGGACCGTCTCGGCTTCGAGCCGGGTGGTGTCGAGCACCCCGACGACCCGCCCGGCTTCAGCGTCGAGCTCCAACAAGTCGTGGATGTACCAACGATCTTCAGTGTAGAGGCTCTCGGCGGCGAAGTCTGGCGGCAGAGGCATCGGCCCTCCCGGCGCCCCGTAACCGCTACTCTGGGACGGCGATCCAGACGGTCTTCCGGGTGGTCACCTCGTCGAGCACGGCGGCGCCGTTCTCGCGACCGAACCCGGACTGCCCGACGCCGCCGTACGGGCTCGCGGCGTCGAAGCGGTTGTAGGTGTTGACCCACACGGTGCCGGCCCGCAGGGCGCCGATCATCCGGTGGGCGGTCCCGAGGTCGCGCGTCCACACGCCCGCGGCGAGGCCGAACGCGGTGCTGTTCGCGATGCGCACCGCCTCGTCGACGCCGTCGAACGGGATGACGGACAGCACCGGGCCGAAGACCTCCTCCTGCGCGAGGCGCGCTTCGGGTCGGACCCCGGTGAACACGGCCGGCCGCACGAAGTAGCCCGGGCCGAGCGCTTGCCCGCCGACCGCCAGCGTGGCGCCTTCCTCCGTGCCGAGCGCGACGTAGCCGCGCACCCGGTCGCGATGTTCGGCGGATACCAACGGGCCGATCTGGGTCTGTGCGGACAGCGGGTCGCCCATCACCATCGCCTCGGTGCCCTTCGTGAGCACCGCGAGCACCTCCGCCTCGATCGCCCGGTCGACGAGCAGGCGGCTGCCTGAGGTGCACAGCTCGCCCTGGTTGTAGAACGCCGCCGATACCGCCGCTTTCGCCGCCTGAGCGACGTCGGCGTCGGCGAGCACGATGTTCGGGCTCTTGCCCCCGAGCTCGAGCTGCAGCCGCTTGAGGCCGCTCGCCGCGCTCGCCATCACGATCTTGCCGGTGTCCGTGCCGCCGGTGAACGCGATCTTGCCGACGCCAGGGTGCGCGACGAGGGCGGCGCCCGCCTCGTGGCCGTAGCCGGTCACCACGCTGACGAGCCCGGGCGGCAAGCCGACCTCCGCGCACAGCTCCGCGAGCCGCAGGCACGACAAGCTGGCTTCTTCCGGTGGCTTGAGCACCACGGCGTTCCCAACGGCCAGCGACGGCGCAAGCTTACGCGCGGCGAGCAGGATCGGGAAGTTCCACGGGATGATCGCGCCGATCACCCCGATCGGCTCGCGCACCGTGTAGTGGAAGAACGGCCCACGCACCGGGATGGTCTCCCCGTGCAGCTTGGTGGCCCACCCGGAGAAGTAGAAGAACGTGTCGGCGGCGCGCGGGATGTCGATCGCGCGCGCGTTGCTGATCGGCTTGCCGGTGTCGAGCGCTTCGGTGCGCGCGAGCTCGTCGACGTGATGCAGGATCAGCTCACCGAGCTTCCACAACAAGCGCGCGCGCTCGTTGGGGTCGACCTTGGCCCACGCGGCGCCGGCGCGGGTGGCGGCGCGCACGGCGTCGTTGACGTCTTCGGCGCCTCCGCGGGCGAGGTGGGCGAGGACCTGCCCGGTCGCGGGATCGTAGGTGGGGAAGGTCGCGCCGGAGCGGGCGGGCCGCCACCCTTCGATCCACAGGTCATGGGTGCGGACGGGCTCCGCGGCGCGGGTGATCTCGATCATGAGGGCTCCTAAGCGCAATGCCGCTCACTTAAGGTGATTGCAGCGAGCGGCCGTCAGCTATCAGCCTTCAGCCGTCAGCTTCCGATGAAGCGCAGTGAGCATCTTCTTCACCTCGACGACCCTTCGTGAAGGTCCTTGGGCGCCTTCTGCCACATTGCCAGATCACTGAAGCTCCGCACATCGCCTCCCGGCGGAGCTGAACCCTGATACCTGATTGCTGATTGCTCCGCCATTTCTCGGCTAAGTGATCGGCATTGCTCCTAAGCGTGGTTCTTGCGCGGGGAACGGCCCGTCAACGCGGTGTAGGCGTGGTACCCGACGAACCGCAGCGGCTCGCCGGGGATCCCGCCGATCCGGTGCTGATAGAACGGCAGGTCGGCCCACGGCTCGTGGTGGTCGGCGTAGAGGTCGGCCAGTACCTTTCCGGCCAGGTTCGCGAGCACGACTCCGTGCCCGGAGTAGCCGAGGGCGAAGTAGACGTTTCGGTGCGCGCCCCGCACGCCCATCGTGCAGGTGCGGCTCATCGTGATGCCGAGCGTGCCCGTCCACCGCTGCGCGACGGGCAGCTCGGCGGCGCCCGGCAGGTAGCGGTGGAGCGTGCGCGCGACCGCCTCGTGGCCGCGGGCGGCGGAGCCCTTCCACGCCGTCGCGTCGTTCCATCGGTACCCGTACGAGGTGTTCGAGCCGCCGCCCGCGAGCAGCCGGCCGTCCGGCGTCATCGAGAAGTACGCGATGCGGTCGAGGTCGTCGGAGAACCCGGCCGCGCCGGACCACCCCACGCGCGCCCAGGTCTCGGCGGATTGCGGCTCGGTCGCGAACACGTGCGAGTGCAACGGGAACAAGCCGCGCCGAAAGTACCCGAGCCTCGGCGTGTACCCGTTGGTCGCGAGCACCATGGCGGCGGCGCGCACCACCCCGCCCGGCGTGTGCACCTCGATGGTCTTGCCCTCGCGGATCGCGACGACCGGGGTGCGCTCGTAGACGGTCACCCCGAGCGCCGCCGCGAGGTCGTACCGCAGGTGGAGCAGGTCGAGGCCGTGCATCTGGCCGGCCGTCGGGTCGAGCACCGCCCCGACCACGCGCTCGGACCGCAGGCGCTGGCGCAGGGCGTCGCCGGACAACCACGTCACCGGCAGGCCCCAGCTCGCGAGCTTCTCGGCGTCGGCGTGGGCTTCTTCCGCGCGCCGCGTGTCGGTCACCGCCTCCAGGCAGCCGTCGCGGCGGAACCGGACCCGGCCGGGGTGGGCGGCGACCAGCGCCTCGAGGTCGTCGATCGCGGCCCGGGTGACCCCGAAGATCCGGCGCGAACGGTCGGGATCGGACAGCTCCGCGCCGTGGATCCAGTTGAGCACCATGCCGCCGTTGCGCCCGGACGCGCCGTTTCCGATCCGGCCCGCCTCCAGGACGACGATCCGGCGATCCGGGAAGCGGGCGGCGAGGTGATGGGCCGTCGACAAGCCGGTGAAGCCGGCGCCGATGATCACGACGTCAGCGGACTCGTCGGCCCGTAGGGGCGCCGACTCCGGGCGCGGCCGGGCGGTCGCCGCCCACATCGAAACGTTCTCGTCGATGTCGGGCCGGCTCACTCGTCGCACACGCGCCCCCGCCGCGCTGGGCGGCGCCCGTAGGGTAGCGCCTCGCGGGGCCAACAACGAGCCCTCGCAGGTGGGTCCGACCTGTGGTTAGCTCCGTACATGGCCACCCAACGCATCCGGCTGTGCATGCGCGACCTGTTCCAACAGGACGTCATGGAGATGATCGAGCGCGAAACCCGGCAGTTCTCGGTTTGGGAGGTCATGGACCCCGACGACCCGCTGTTCGCGACGGCCTACCAGATGTTGTGGGACGCGTTCGGGCCGCAAGGCGAGATGGAGCGCGAGGCGGCGATCCGCAGGTTCATGCTGGACGACTGCTACGACCCGACCCCGTCTGGTTCGTACATCCGGTACTTCTTGCTCGCCGCGAAGGACGCCGACGGCAACCTGCGCGGCGTGCGCGACGGGACCGTGATGGTCAACCCGAACTACAGCGCCGACTTGTGCGTGGTCTACCTGTCGCACATCTACATGCTGCCCGAGGCGCGCGGCACGGTGCTCTCGTACTGGCTGCGCATCGCCCCGGTCGAGATGGCGGTCGCGTACCTGTCGGAGCTGCATCGCCGCGGCTGCATCGTGCTGCCGCTGCCCCAGGCCCCTGCGCGGTTCTTCGGGATGCAGCTCAACCTCACCGCCGAGATGGAGTACTTCGATCCCGACGACCGGCTGTCGTGGCAGCGCATCTTGTTCTACGGGCGGGGCGGATTCGACGTGATCAACCCGCGCCATTTCCCATACTTGCAGCCGGACTTCCGCGACCCCGACGAGATCCGGGCGTCCGGCAACGAGCCGGTACCGTTCATGATCCTGGTGCGCCGGATGGGCCGGGAGCGGCAAGCGACGATGCCGGTCGAGGAGGCGACGGCGCTGATGCGGCTGATGTACGACGACTTCGCGTGCCATTGTACGCCCGAGAACCTCGAGGGCAGCCTGCAGCTCGTGCTCGACCGCCTCGAGCAGCGGGCGCGCCGCGCCGACACGGTCGAGCTGTTGCCGTTGCCGACCGGGAGCCGCGATCTGCGCCGCTTGAGCCGGCTGCACCGGTACGGCGTGTACAAGCGCTCGTACCGGGGCGCGTCGCCGATCGTGGAGCGGTACTTGGCGGGCGCGGCCGCGGCGCAGCGGGAGCGCGGCTACCTCGACGCGGCGTTGGCGTCGATCGCCGAGGAGCTCGACGCGCGCCCGAAGTACGTCTACTGGAGCCGCGAGCGGGAGATCCCGCTCACCGTGGACGTCGAGTCGCTGTGAGTCGGCGTCACAGGCTGTGTTCGCGCCGGATGCCTCGATTGGCGCGCGGCGTCACGGTCGCTTCCGGTCCGCGCGATCATGCGTCTGGGGGATGGAGGGGCAGCCCGAGGGACGCCAGCGCCGCACGAGTGTCCGACTCGAGGCGTTGGAAAGCCGATAGCTGGCGCAGCGGGCTCCAGTCATCTACGAGGACGGCGAGGCGATGCCTCGCGTCGTCCGGGTGGAACTGCCGCGCACGGCGGCCCGTGCCCCCGTGTGCCAACACCAGGGCGTCGCGCAGGATCCTCTTCGGGTCGGACATCTGCTCGATGCGTGCAACGGCCGGCAACGCAAGGGGCTCCTTCCCGCTGACGCGCCCCGCGGCGGCTCGAATTGCGGCCTCGTCGATGAGCAGCCACGCCTCGGTGGTCCGGACCGGGACCACGGCGACGTGGGGATGTGCGCCCACGGCGGAGTGAACTTCTTCCGTCCTCACCTCGGGCCGTAGGTTGTCGGCGTCGCGGTGCGCGAACAGCAGGTCACAAGGTTGGACTTGGAGCGCCCCGCGCACCTTGTCGACGAGCCTCGGGCCCATGCTGAGCCGGGCGGAGGGCACCCACTCGATCGTGAACGGGGCGGGCGTTGCGCGCTCGACCACCCACCTTAGGACGGGCATGAGCGCCCGATCGCTGGTGCCCTCACCCAACAACGCGCAGATCACCCGTCGCTCCTGTTGGGATGAGCAAACAGCCCGAGCTGCCGCACGTCGTCGCGGTCGATGATCCTGCGCTCCCGCTGGCGACCGCTCCGAGTCTCAGGCGCCATGGGTGGACTGACGTACGCGAACAGGGGCACCAGCGACGCCTCCGTGCCCGCGGGCACCCGCCAGGTGTCGCGAACGCCGCGTAGGACCAGAGGCCGATCGCGTGTGCGGTCCATGACCCGCTCGGTCGCGTGGCCAAGGAGCAGGGTGTCTTCCGGGACGCACTGAACGACGCCGGGCGAATGGGTGTTGACGATGACCTGGCGCATCGGGTTGCCCGGGCCTACGGGTCGCTCGACGTCCACCGCGATGTCACGTAAGAGCTGGATCATCGCAGGGATCCGGTCCGGGTGGATGCCGTTCTCGGGCTCCTCCAAGCACAACAGGGTCGGACCGTGTTCGCCCGCCTCGAGGATCGCGAGCGCCAGGAATCTGAGGGTTCCGTCGGACAACGAGCTGGCCAGGTGCTGGGACCCCTGAAGGTCGGTGAGCACAATCGAGTACAGCTCGCGCTTGGGGTCCTCGTCGACCGTGAGGGTGCGGACGTCTTCGAACAGCTCGGCGAGCCTGTTCGCCACTTGTTGGTAGATGTCGCCGGACGTTCCTGCGTTATCACGCTCCGCCTCCTTGGCGAGCCCGAACAGCGCGCCTGGCAGGTGGGCGCCATGATGGTCGATTCGGCGCGGTGCATGAAACGGATCCGGGGAGCGCAGCGCTGAGGGTTCGAGGTGAAACTGGGTCCAGCCCATCATCTCCTTGCGTGCGAGCACCAACGTCCGGTGCTCCGCCGCGTTGTTCGCCGTCGACAGAACCGTCCTGGGCATGTTCGCTGCGAGGAGCTTTCGTGGCCCTCCACCGCCGAGGCCTCCTTTGCTGTCCGCGCGAATGAGCACGATCGAGCGACCCTCTTCGCGCTGGGTCTCGATGTATGGCACGGTCCTTCGACCGGTGATCACCGAGTCGCGCCACGCCGGCGTGTGCGGAAAGCCGAGCGCCTCCCGTGCGCCCGCCTTGTTGATGTGCTCCATCCTCTCGTACGTGACCTCGAGCGGGCCCGGTGCGCCGAGCTCGTCTCGATGGCGGATCCGGAGCTCATACCGGAGGAAGGTCATGGAGGCGCTCGCTTCGGATCCGAGGTCGTCGATTCCTTCCTCCGGGACGATCATCTCGATCAGGAACGACATCTCGGCGGCTCGTCGACCTCCGGAAGTTCGGAACAACGCGCGAACATCGCCGACGCGCCCTTCCGTTCCGCGCACCTGTGCGGCCGCCTCGGCGAGCGGCTTGTCGGCCAGCGCGGCGAGGAACACGATAGCGTCGAACAGGTTGGACTTACCGATGCCGTTCGGCCCCGCGATGCAGGTGAACGGTCCGAACCGCACGTCCACGCCGTCCAGGTTCTTGAAGCCGTCGACCTTGAGTCTCGTGAGCATCTTCCTGCCACCCGGGTTGTTATAACCGGGCTGTTCTGCGCGCCTTGCGGTCCACGGCGGTTGCGCTCACCCGCGGTGCGTCGTTTCGGGCGGCACCGCCGCCCTGCAGCCCCCGTTTCAGCGATCGGAAAAGGAAAGCTACGAAGCTGACCCGGAGCTCCATCGGGCGCGCGTGGCCGAGTCGCTGTGCGTCGGCGTCACAGGCCATGGTCGCGCTTGCTCCGCGACCTGCTCGGGGGAACCGTCACGTAGGGCGGCCGCGAGGGCTGACCCGAGGCCGTGCTACTGCTGGTCCGAGACGCCGCCGCCGCTCTCTCGCCAACGGACCTTCTGGAGGATCATGTCCTCGACGGACAGAATCGGAACGTTGAGCGGCGGATCGTCGGCGCCCACTCGGAGCAGTTGCCGACGCGTGAGCTGGTTCTGGTGAGCGCCGAGGTTGGCGACGAGGTCGATGTCGTTGGTGGCCCGTGGTTCGCCGCGAATCGAGCTGGCAACCGAGCCCGCCACCACCCAGGGCACCCCGAGCGCGTCGAACAGGGCTCCGATCTGGAGGGTAACGTCAAGGATCTCGCGCAGGTAGCTCTTCAATAGCCCTCTACCTCCGGATCCCATCCGAACGCGTGGATCATCAGCTCGCGCGGAATGCTGCGCGACGCCACGCGGAGCTGGATCTCTCGCTCGCTCGCGTTGGGCCGCTCCTGCCGGATCGCCGCTGCGGTCAGCTCGCGCAGCGCGAGGGTGAGACCGAAGGCGCGCTCCAGCTTTTGCTCGGGTGACATGCGGCGGTACGCCTCCAGCAGGACGCGCTCTGCCTCGGGCGAGGTGTCGGCAGACAAGGACTCCATGGCTGGCTCGGGTGTGCAGCGAATGTAGCGCGGGGCCGGCGGCACGACCGGTGGCGCCTGAGGGCGCGAACGGTGGAGAACGGAGGGCACCGATTGTGACCGTTTGATCACAGCCTGCGGGACCGGATGAACCGCCGCCCAGCCGCAGCGCCCCTCGATGTCGTCGCCGGTCCTTTGACGCGACGAACCGCTCGTTCGTGGACCGGTCGACCACCCGCCCCATCGGCATCGCCCAGGCGGCCACACAGGTTCGCGGAACGGAAGGGCGCGTCGGCGATGTTCGCGCGTTGTTCGCAACTTCCGGAGGTCGGCCGGGGAGATGGCCCCGACGGCGCCGTGTCCGGCGGCACCGCGCCCTCAAACCCCTTTTCAGAGATCGGAACAAGGACAAGCTCTGAAGCTGACCCGGAGCTCCATCGAGCGCGCGGTGCCGAGTCGCTGTGCGTCGGCGTCACAGGCCATGTTCGCGCCGGATGCGCTCGAGCAGCTCGGCGTACGCGGGTCCAGCTGCGCCGCCGATTCCCTGAATTGACGCGAAGATGCGTGTTCCAGCTCCAGCTTCTGCGGGTTGTCGGCAAAGGCCGTGGCGGTTCTGCGAGCGCGGCGCGCACAGCGAGCGCTCCGGTTCCGCGCGATGCTCCGAGAACGATGATCGTCACGGCGATCCCCCGCCGCTGCGTGGGTAGGCGCGGGCGACCATGCGTCGGCCGGACGTGGCGCGTCGAGGCGGCGCGACGAGGAGCGCGCGCGCCTACGGAGCCGACCCCCGCTGCGCCCGTCGCGCATCGAGCTCCCGCCGCACCTCCCGCTGGCGCTCCCGGGTCAGCGGATAGAGCCAGGCCGCGACCATGGCCGCCCCGAGCAAGACCACCCCGACCGGGCCGGTGAGCGCCCGGATCGCCGCCAGCGCCCCCGGTTCTGGCAGGTAGCTCGTTACCCCGTCCGGAGGCGGAGCATACCCGGACCACCCGAGCACCTGCAGGGCGAGGAGGAGCGCCAGCCCGGCGGCCAGCTTCCGGAGCAGCTCTTGCACTGCGTAGTACGAACCCTCGGTTCGCCGCCCGGTCAAGAGCTCGCCGTAGTCCACCGCGTCCGGCAGCATCGCGTCCGGGAGCACGTGCGCGGTGGCCACGCCCGCGCCCGCGAACGCCGCCAACGCCAGGACCAGCCCGAGCTGCCCGGGTGGCAGAGCGGACAGCACGAGCTCGGCGGCGGCCCAGAACGTGATCCCCGCCACGAACGCCATCCGCTTGTCGAACCGCCGCGCGAGCGCCGACCACACCGGCACCGCGGGCAGCGCGGCGATGAGCAAGGTCCCGAGCACCACCGACTCCGCGGCGACCTGCGCGCCGAACACGCCCACCGACGAGAGCAGGTCGCCCTGCGCGACGTGATACGTGAGGAAGTAGGGCATCATCAGGGCCACCAGCTCGAACGCGGTCCAGGTGAGCAGGTAGACCGCGGCGGCATACCGGAACGGCACGTTCTGCCAGGTGTCCCGGACCGCTCGAAACGCCCCGGGCGGGGTGCCTTCCGCGCGCGCGGGTTGCTCGCGGACGGTCGCACCGATCGCCAGCCACGGGATCGCGGAGGCCACGCCGAACGCCGCTCCCAACGCCACGTGCGCGAACGTGCGGGAGACGCCGGCCGCGAGCGCTGCGTCGAACGCCATCGGCGCGCCGATCGCGACCGCCAGCGAGGCGCCGAGCGAGAACACCATGCGGTAGGCCGTCAGCGTCGTCCGATCGTCGTATTCCGGAGCCACTTCCGGCACGAGGGCGAGGTAGGGAACGACTACCAGCGACTGCGCCGTGTGCGCGGCGATCCACATCGCGCCCACGTGCACCCATCGCGCGGCGGGGGCGGCCCACGGCGGCGCCCACCACAGCGCCGCGAACCCGATCGCCGCCGGCAACGCGCCGAACAGCAGAAAGGGTCGCCGACGGCCGAGCCTCGAGCGTGTCCGGTCGCTCCAAGCGCCGATCCGCGGGACGACCGCGAGATCCCACGCGAGGCCCGTCACGGCCACGAGCGAGGCCCATCGTCCGTCGAGGCCCACCACGTCGGTGAGGTACATCGCGAAGAACAGCTGCCGCAGCGTGTTGAACGCGGCGATAGAGCCCGTTCCGGAGCCGAAGATCCACCCCGTGGACGGCCGAAGGCGCTCACTCGGCATCGTGCACCCGCGCGAGCTCGGCCCGCAGCTCGGTGGACCACCGCTCCCGATACGCGCGGCGCTTCGCGAGGTCGGCCATCTCGGCCACCCAGGCGGCTCCGAACGCCTGTGTCGCGGTGGCGACCCATGCGGTGGCACACGGTGCGTCCCCTTCGGCGCAGCGCCGGACCAGCGACGGCGGGATCGCCCAGCTCGCGTCGAGTGGGGCATCGGCGTCCGCTGGAGTCACCGTGCGGATCTCGGGAGTGACCACGCCACGGCGGCGGTACTTCTTGGCGATGGTGTACGGGTAGTTGAGCTCGCGCGGCCGCCCGAGGAGCACGGTGTTCAGCAGTTCGGTGATCTCGGTGGCGCAGTTCTCGGTGAAGAACACGTACCCCCCGAGCTCCCGGGCCTCCCCGGTGGCGTGGGCGGCGAGCAATGCCTCCGCGAGCGCTTCGACCTCCGCCGCCGACATCGGGATCGCATAGCGGCGGATCCAGCGCGCTTCGTTGCGCGCGTATTCGCTGGCGAGGACCGTGAGGGGCTGGATCAGGACCCGCTTGTCGTACCCGCCGGTCAGGCCGCGCCAGACGTTGGACGGGTCGTCCGCGCCGTCGCCGTCCACGTCCATGAACGCTGAGACCCCCACGGTCCACTGGCCGGCGATCGGCCCGTCGTCCACGAGGCGCAGCGCGACGTGCCCGAGCGAGCCCTCGATCGGCGCGGGCAGCGGCACCTCCGGGCGGCGCTGGAAGCCCAGGACCCGAGCGGCGACCGGCTGGATGATCAAGAGCTCGATCCCCTGGACCTCCGGCCACACCCAGGCCTGCGGCGCCGGCTCCCCGGCGAGGGCCGCCGCGACGACGAGCGCGATCAAGCCCCACCCACGTGCGACGCCCAGTATCCGCGGAGCGTGCGGTCGATGTACGCCCGGACCAGTCCCGGCGCGACGCGGTCGAGCCACATCACCAGCCGATTGTTGGCGCCGACCGCGATCCGGAAGCGACCCCGGTCGATCCCGGCCCACACCTCGGTGGCCACCGCTTCGGCGGTCAACAGCGACCCGTGCTCGGCGAGCGCCTTGGTCTCGGGCGGCTTCTTCGCGAGGTTGCTCCGCAGCAGCGGCGTGTCCACGTCGGCCGGGATGGCCAGGTGCACCGACACGCCGTGGCCCAGCTCGTCTTGCCGGAGGCACTCGGCGTACCCCACGACAGCGAATTTGCTGGCCGCATAGGCGGTGTATCCGTAGAGCCCGATCACCCCGAGGGTGGACGCGACGCAGCACACCGCGCCGCTGCGCTGCGCACGGAGCGTGGGCAAGAACGCCCGGGTGACCCACACGGTCCCGAAGTAGTTCACCGCCATCATCCGCTCGTAGTCCTCGGGCGTGGCCTCCTCGGGCCGGCCCACGGTCGCGATGCCCGCGTTGTTGATCAGGACATCGAGGCCGCCCAGGCCCGCCAGGACCTCGTCGCGGGCGGCGTCCACTGCGGCGCGATCCGAGACGTCGAGGGCCAGCGCGCCGATCCGCTGCTCGGGGCTTACGGCAGCGGCGCGGAGGTCCTCCAGCGCGGGGTGCAGCTCGGACGCCGACCGCGAGCACACCCAGACGTGCGCCCCCCGGGCAATGGCCTGTCGCGCGAGCGCAAAGCCGATCCCGCTG
>CAIUDO010000371.1 GCA_903897935.1 uncultured Pseudomonadota bacterium | reverse complement strand
CGAGGCTTGCGCCGGCACCGGCCGCGGCTGGTTGGCGGCGACAGGAGCGGCAGCTCCCGCGCGCCCCGCGCTCGGTTGGCCGGCGACTCCGGCCTCCACGCCCATCGTGGATGAATTGGTCGTGGCGGCGTCCTCGACGGAGTCGGTGTGCGCGCGCTGCGTTCCAGGACGCTGCGTGCCGCTCGACGCCGCCGTCTCCGACCTGCTCGCGCGCAACTCGTCGCCGAAGTTGCGCCGCGTCGGACGCTCGGAGCGTTCGAGGCGGCGATCCGCCTGGCGCTCGACATCCGCCCGACGTGCCGCCACCAAGTCCGCTCGGCGCTGCTCGAGCGCCTCGCTGGGAGTCGGCGTGGACGGAGGCGTGGACGAGCGCCCCGTGCCGAGCGCTCGTCCATCTGCTTCTGTGGAACGGGGACCGAGTTGGATCTCCATTGCGCTCTTTCGGGAGCAAGCGCGTGGCCAAGACCACCTCCAGAGGCATAAAAGTCTATTGGTAAACGACTTCGGTCAAATCCGTGGCCGTTGCGCCGCAGGCCGACACCCGGCCTGAGCGCATTCCTTGCCGGCTGCGCGATCCGCTTCGGGGAGAAATTTCCGAGTCAGGCCGCTCGTGGCGGCTGCAGCGACCGTAGCCCCGAACGACGCCGTCGGTCCAACCATGTTGCTTTCTACGACAGAGGCCGAAGTCCGGAGATTTTTGCCTCTTTGCCCGGATTTTAGGTCTCCGAGGCCATTCCCGGCCCACCTGCGGAACCCGCGGCGGGGTAGCCTCATCTAGGTCTAGAGCCTCCTGCCGCAGGGGGTTCCGTCTCGCTGCCCGGCGTTCCGTCCATCACGCCGAGCCTCGAACCCCGACCGATCCCATGAAGCCGACCTTCCTCGCCTCAGCCTTCGCCGCCCTCTGCCTGGCCCCCGCCGCGTTCGCGCAGCACGTCAAGGTCAACTCGCTCGGTGTCCAGCCGAACAACCCGACCCGGCTGTGGGTCTGCAACCGCGACAACGACACGGTGTCGGTGGTCAACCTGACCACGCGCACCGTCGTGGCGGAGATCCCGGTCGGCGTCGATCCGCGCACCATCGCCTTCTCGGCCGACGGCTCGCGCGCCTTCGTGACGAACAAGCGCGGCAACATCCCGCGCGAGGCCAACGAGATCACGGGCTTCCCGGCCGGCTCCATCCCGGGCACCGTGAGCGTGATCAACACCGCGACGCTCGCGTTGCAGACGACCCTGTCGGGCGTGGGCGTCGAGCCCTACGGCGTCGCCACGGCGCCGAACGGCAAGTACTTCGTGGTCGGCGGCATGCGCTCGGCGACGCTGCGCTTCTTCGACGCGGCCACCTTGGTGCAGGTCGCGGCGCTCGACTTCCCCTCCGACCTGTCGTCGATCCCCGCGGGCATGACGATGGCCGACGTCGACGCCAACCGCGACGGCATGGCCGACCTCGGCAACCCGCGCGGCTTCTCGATCTGGTCGGACAGCACGAAGCTCGTCGTCACGCACCACAAGTCGCCGTTCGTGTCGGTGGTGTCGGTGCAACTGAACGCGCAAGGCGTGCCCACGGGCGCCTCGGTCGCCGCCAAGATCGACACCGACGACTACCACTTCGACCCGGTGTTCAACCCGACGCCGGTGCGCACGATCCAGAGCCAGGGCGAGCCGCGCTTCCTCGAGGACGTGGCCATCTCCCCCGACGGCACGCGCGCCCTCGTGCCGCACGTGCTGCACAACATCAACCACGACGTGAACTTCGACTTCGCCGGCGCGATCACGGGCGACCACGCCAACCGCGTCTACCCGGCGTTGACCATGGTCGACCTCGTCGCGAACAGCTACGGCGTCGCCGGCGACTTCTCGCGCCGCCTGCACCACCAGATCGCCGACACGCGCACGCCGGCCGAATACGTGCCGTTCGGTTCGTCGGCCACCATGCCCCTGGGCGACGTCGTGTCGCTGGGCGGGTCCGGCATCCCCACCTTGGGTTCGACCGCGACGTTGAAGATCGACGGCCTGCGTCCGGGCGACAGCGCCGTGCTGTTGCTCGGTCGTCGCGAGATCAACCAGACCTCGCCGATCCTGTCGCAGGGCACCTTCTACGTGGAAGGCCGCGTGACCGTGCCCGTCGTCGGCGACACGGCCACCTTCGCCATCCCCGCCGCGGCGGCGTACGACGGACGCGTGTTCGTCGCGCAGGCGG
>CAIUDO010000370.1 GCA_903897935.1 uncultured Pseudomonadota bacterium | reverse complement strand
CGATGGGCGCGTGGGCGTCCGCAGCGATGACCGAGCCGTTGCCGGGGCCGATCCTCACCGACCGTTACGACGACGAAGAAGACGACGCGGCCGCGCTGGACGAGTGAGCGTCGGCGAGCAGGGCGCTCCGGCGATCCCGGAAACGATGGCCGAGCGCCGCCGCGATCGCGGAGCCGTCGACGAACACGTCGGGGCGCGTCGCTGGCGTGCGCGCGCGCTCGGTCAACACGCCCGCCGCGACGCCCCAACCGGCGATGTCGGCCCATGTGACGCGTTGACCGTCGGAGACCGGCCACGCGCCGCGCGCCGTGTCTCGCGCGGCCGCCGCGACCACCGCGCACACGTCGTCGCGGTGCACCAGGTTCGCGGTGCGCGCCTCTGGACCGACCCGACCGGCGGCGAGCCACGACCACGGCTGGCGGCCGCCCCCGTACAAGCCGGACAGGCGCAGGACGCACCCTCCGCGGTCGAGCACCGCCGCTTCGTAGGCAGCGCGGTCGGACGACGGGTCCACCGGCGTCTCGGCGTCGACGGTCGCGCCCGCCGGCCGGTAGCTCGAGGTGGTGCCGAGCAGCACGACGTGGTCGGCGACGTCGAGCAGGTCGGACCAGAACCGTGGCGGCGCGAGGGCAGGCGGGAAGGTCACCACCGCCACGCCCGGGCGCCGCGGGATCGTCGCGCTGCGGGCGTCGAACCGCCACTCCCCCGGGAGGACGGGGTGGCGCGTGTACGCCTCGCACGACCACCCGGCGACGCGGGCGAACGGCGCCAACGACCGGCCGACGAAGCCTGACCCGAACACCGACATACGACGTGGCACCACGGTCGACGCTCCACACAGGCCGGCGGTATACCCGTCGGCCCGAGGGGACGACCATGATCGAGCGCCTGTCGACGCTGCTGCAGCGCGTGCTCCCGGACCCGCTCGCGGTCGCGTTCGTGCTCACCCTCGTCGTGTTCGGCGCGGCGATGGTCCGCGGCGACGTCGGCGCGGGCGCGCTCGTCGACGCGTGGGTCGGCGGGAAGGGCCTGTGGGGCCTGCTGTCGTTCTCGATGCAGATGTGCCTCATCCTGGTCACCGGGTACGTGTTGGCGGCGACGGGCCCGGTGCGCGCGGCCCTCGAGTGGGTGTCCCGGCAGCCGCAGACGGGCCGGCAAGGCGTCGTGGTGGTCTCGGTCGGCGCGATGGTGCTCGCGCTCGCCAACTGGGGCCTCGGGCTCGTCGGCGGGGCGTTGCTCGCGCGGGAGGTCGACCGGGGCCTGCGTCAGCGCGGCGCCGCGAGCGACCCGGGCCTGCTCGGCGCGGCGGGCTTCTGCGGCATGGTGGTCTGGCACGGCGGGCTGTCCGGGTCGGCGCCGCTCAAGGTGACGACGATCGAGGATCTTACGCAGATCCTCGGCCCCGAGCTCGCGGCGCGGGTGGGCCCGCTCCCGCTCCACGCCACGGTGTTGTCGGCCCGTAACCTCCTGATCACCGCGGCCCTGCTCGTCGTGATCCCCGCCGTGCTGGCCGCGATGCACCCGACCGGTGCGCCCGCGCCCGCGCCCGCGCCCGCGCAGGCCCAGCCAGAGGCAGCGCCTACGCCATCCGCGTCAGGCCTCGCCGGAATCTTGGAAGGAACACCTTTGTTGTCGTCTCTGATCGCGGCGCTGATCCTGGTTGGTGTCGCGCGGTGGGCGCTCGACGGCGGCTGGCGCACGCTCGGCCCCGACATGGTCAACACGATCTTCTTCGGGCTGGGCCTCGCGTTCGCGGGGTCGCCGCGTCGCTACATGGAGCTCGCGACCGAGGGCGCGCGGTCGGTCGCCGGAATCTTGGTGCAATTACCGTTCTACGCCGGCGTCATGGGGTTGCTCGCGGTGAGCGGGCTCGGGGTAGAGCTCGCGTCGACGCTCCCTGGGGCGGGCGAGGGGTTGCCGCTCGCGACGCTGTTGAGCGCCGGCTTCGTCAACCTGTTCATCCCGTCCGGCGGCGCACAATGGAGCGTACAAGGGCCGATCGTCATCCGCGCCGCGGTGGACGCCGGCGTCGACCCCGCGCGGGTGGTCATGGCGCTGGCGTACGGCGACGAGTGGACGAACCTGCTCCAGCCGTTCTGGGCGCTGCCGCTGCTTGGGATCACCGGCGCCCGAGCGGCGGACGTGTTCGGGTACACGATGGTGCTCGCGGTGGTCGTCGGGGTCGTCTTCGCGGTCGGCGTGTCCGTCGGATAGCGGGGCCATACGGGGGGGTACGTGTTCGATCCGACCGCAGAGCAGCTCGAGCTGGCGCAGGCCGTCCGAGACTTCTGTCACGCCGAGATCGGCCCGACGGTCAAGGAGGACGACGAGCACGAGCGCTTCCGCAAGGAGCTGATCGGCGCGATGGGCGCGATGGGCTTCTGCGGCGTACCCACCGAGGAGTCGTGGGGTGGGCTCGGCCTCGGGTACCTCGACTACGTCGTGGTCCTGGAGGAGATCGCGCGCGTCTCGGCGTCGTACGCGGTCTCGGTCGCCGTCACCGGCTTGCCGCAGATCATCCTGCGCATGTTCGGCGACGACGCCCAACGCGCCCAGTGGCTGCCCGCGCTCGCCCAGGGGCAGGCCCTCGGCGCGTTCGCGTTGTCGGAGGCGAGCAGCGGGTCGGACGCCGCGTCCCTCACCACCACGGCGACCCGACACGGCGACGACTACGTGCTGCGCGGCACGAAGCTGTGGTGCACCCACGGCGGCGTCGCAGACCTCTACGTCGTCATGGCGCGCACCGGCGGACCGGGCCCGAAGGGGGTGTCAGCGTTCCTGGTTCCCGGCGACGCGCCGGGGCTTCGTGGCGGCAAGAAGGAAGAGAAGATGGGCCTGCGGGCGTCGCCCACCACCGAGGTGGTGTTCGAAGACGTCGTGGTCCCGGCGTCTTCGCGGCTCGGGCCCGAGGGCACCGGGTTCCGCGTCGCCATGGCGGCGCTCGACAGCGGTCGCATCACGAGCGGCGCGGTCGCGACCGGCGTCGGGCAGGCGGCGCTCGAATTCTCGGCCCGATACGCCACCGAGCGCGAGCAGTTCGGTCAGCCGATCATCGACTTCCAGGGTGTCGGGTTCATGCTCGCCGACATGGCCGCTCGGGTCGACGGCGGGCGCCTGATGGTGCGCCGCGCCGCGTGGTTACGCGACCAGGGGCTCGACTACGGCCAAGCGGCCGCGCTCGCCAAGCTCGTCGCGACGGACGCGGCGATGGCCGTGACCACCGACGCGGTTCAAGTGCTAGGAGGGAACGGCTATACGCGCGAGTACCCCGTCGAGCGCTACATGCGCGACGCCAAGGTCATGCAGATCGTCGAGGGCACGAACCAAATTCAGCGCCTCGTGATCAGCCGCCAAATCAAGGCGCGGTACCGGGCATGATCGACTTTCTTCGCCGGCGCGCTACCGCGGCCCCCCCTATTGTGCTCGCCATGCGAGTACACTCCCGCGTCGTTGAGGGTGGGCAGGCGACTTCATGAAAATCTGCAGCACCTGCGGCGCGACGTACTCCGACCGGGTGGACTTCTGCTTCACCGACGGCAGTCCGCTCGTCGCGAACACGTCCCCAGAAGACGCCCCGATCGCCAACACCCTGCTCAAGGCGGCGACGGCGCGCTCCGAGGGCCGCGGCGTCCCGACCACGTTCGACGAGCTCGGTGACGAGCCCAAGATCGCGGGCGGAATCGTCCCGGTGTTCGGCGACCCCATGGACACGCCGATGCCCGGCCAAGGCCGCGCGTTGGTGGAGGCGCCGCCGCCCCGCAAGGCCGATCCGGCCCCTGCGCCGGCGCCAGCGCCGACACCGTCAGCGCCGTCGTCCCCGGCGCCGCGCGCCCCAGCGACGGGGCTGCCGCCGATCGTCGAGCCGGTGCGCGCGTCGACGAGCGCCGGCACCCCGCGGCCGCAGCCCGAGCCCGAGCCGGAAGAGCGCCGCGGGTTGTT
>CAIUDO010000369.1 GCA_903897935.1 uncultured Pseudomonadota bacterium | reverse complement strand
CGACGGAGCGGTGGGCGACGCGTGCGGCACGACGTTGGCCGGCCCGTGACCCCAGTCGCTCGACCGCACGATCTCGACGAGCTCGGTGCCCGCGATCTGGTCGCGCACGACCGAGTCGATGACGTCGCTCAGCCGTGACCGCGCGCTCGTCTCGTCGCGCACGCTCTCCATGAACCGCTGCGGGGCGACGATGCGCCAACGCGCCGTCGTGTCCACCCAGATGAACTCGCCACCCGCGGTCGGGATCTCGTTCGGATCGCCGTCCCACGCGAAGATCCGCTTGTCGAACCGCCGCACTTCCTGCACGAACGGCACGTGCAGGTGCAGACCAGCCGTGGTGACCTCCTTGACCGGGTCACCGAGCTGGACGACCACCGCCTGCTCGCTCTCGTGCAGGGTATAGACCGCGCTGTTGAGGGTGAACAGCCCGAGCCCGAGCACCACGGCGCCGACCAACCACCCGAACTTGAGGCCGCTGCGAGCGGGCTTCTCCGTCTTTACGACCTTCACTTGGCGCCTCCCGCCGACGCGCGGCCGTCGAGGTTCAAGAGCGGGAGCGGCGACGAGCCGCCCGGCTCGACCACCAACACCTGCGCGGCCTTCGGCAACACGGTGTCCATCGTCTCGAGGTACAGGCGCCGCCGCGTGACGTCCGGCGCTCGGCGATACTCGGCGGCCAGCGCCTTGAACCGCGACGCGTCACCGCGCGCCCGGTTCACGCGCTCGGCGCGGTAGCCCTCCGCCTCGTTGACGAGCTGCAACGCCTCGCCGCGGGCGCGGGGGATCTCCTGGTTCCGGCGCTTCTCGGCCTCGTTGATCAGCCGCTCGCGCTCCTGCTGTGACTCGTTGACCGCGTTGTACGACGGCCGCACCGCCGCGGGGGGCACCACGTCTTGCAGCTCGACCGTCCGGATGCTCGCGCCCATGCCGTAACCCTTGAGGATCTCCTCGATCTGGTCGCGCGCGGCGACCGAGATCTCGACGCGACCGGGGCCGCTCAGGGTCGCGCTCAGCAGCCGGTTGCCGACGATCGTGCGCATGACCGCCTCCGACACGTCACGCAGGGTGCGCTCGGGATCCCCGGCTTGGAACAACCACGCGACCGGGTCGGACACCTGGTACTGAACGACCCACTGCACCTCGACGACGTTGAGATCGCCGGTGAGCATGAGCGCCTCCGCGAGGTGCTCGGGGGTCTGCGTGTACTCGGTGCGCTCGCCGCCAGCCATCGACCGGAACCCGAACTCCTGCTTGAGCACGCGCGCGGTGGGCACCAGCGTAGCGACGTCGACCCCGAACGGCACCTTGAAGTGCAGGCCCGGGCCACGCACGTCGAGCAGCTTGCCGAACCGGGTGACGACCGCCTGCTCCTCCGGCTCGACGGTGTACGCGGACGTCCACGAGCCGATGACGAGCGCGAGCACGCCGACCGCCGCGGCGACCGCGCCCAACGACAGCCGCCGGAACGGCTTGCTCAACTGCTCGAACGGGTTTTTGGGATCTTGGGCCAAGGCGCACTCCCACGTAGCCGCCACCCCTATCGCGCCGTCGGCCCGCCTGTCGCGTCGTCGACGCCGCCGGTATTCCAGACGTGTTCTAGCAGCAATGCCGATCACTCAGCCGAGAAATGCCGGAGCAATCAGCGATCAGGTATCAGCCTTCAGCTCCGGCGGGAGGTCAGCCGCGTCGACCGCCTCACCCGGGCGACCCACGACGACTGATAGCTGCGGCCGCTCGCTGCAATCACCTTGAGTGAGCGGCATCGATTCTAGACCCAAAACAAGCGCAGGGCCGAGCTATCAGCCATCAGTCATGGAGGGTAGATCGAGGGCTTGCGCCCCCGATCCCCCGTTAGATCCGGACGTGCAGGACTACTGCATCCGGCTCCCGAACCACGGATTCACCGGCCGGTCGACGGCCTCATGGG
>CAIUDO010000368.1 GCA_903897935.1 uncultured Pseudomonadota bacterium | reverse complement strand
TCGCGCCAGTACTCGCCGGGGAACTCGCTGCAGAGGGCGGCCACGCCCTCCCGGATCATCGCTTCGCGCTCCTGCGCCTCGGTCATCGCCATGGGTCGGGATCCTATTCGGAGAAACCTACGGGGGGCAAATGTTCAACCGTGATTCGTGCGGGAGCCACGCGCGGATGGCCGACGCGGGCGGGTACCGGCATGGCGATGCGGTCTAACCGGCGATGAGGCTCGGCAGGTTCGCGGGCTGCCGTGGGGTGCCGTGCGCCGGCAGCTTGCGCAGACGGAGCGTCCGCGTCCTCACGATGACGCCGCCGGTGGGGATTGCGAGGCGGGTGGTGATTCTCACCGTCAGCGCGTGGCGGGCGAGCACGCGGCGGATGCCGGGGCGGAGGTTGCAGCGCAGGCGGTACGCACCCGCCTTCCGGACGACGACGCGAGCGCTGCAGATCGTCTTGCGTGCGGTGGCGCGCAGCGAGGCGCGCGGCACCGTGCCCGTCATGCGGAGCCGACCGGCGATGGTTGTCCTCACGGTGACGCTGATCGCGCTGGTCCCCGCCGTCGGGGCTGCGCTGACGATCCTGATCGATCCGGTCGCGGGCGTCGTCGTGCCGCCGCTGGCCGGCGTGGCGGGGGTCGTATCGTTGGAGCTGCCGGAGCTCGGTGTGACGGGTGAGGGGTCGGGGTCGGCGCGGGTGATGGTGACGGTGTAGGTCTGGGTGGTGGTGGCGTCCTGGGCGGTGACGACGATGGGGATCGCGTTGGCGCCGACGTTGAGGGTGATCGCGTTCGAGGCGGTGCCACTGGTGGTGGCGTTGCCGTCGACGGTGATGGTGGCGTCAGGCTGGTTGGCGGTGGGGGTGATGGTGAGGGTGGCGGTGGTGTTGGCGACGTTGGCGCTGTAGGTGGTGGTGCCGGAGGCGAAGGTCGGGGCGAGGGTGCCGGTGGAGAGAGCGAGGTTGGAGAGGGCGGCGTCGCTGGAGGGGGCGCGGGTGATGGTGACGGTGTAGGTCTGGGTGGTGGTGGCGTCCTGGGCGGTGACGACGATCGGGATCGCGTTGGCGCCGACGTTGAGCGTGATCGGGGCCGAGGCGCTGCCGGACGTCGTGGCGACACCGTCGACGGTGACCGTGGCGTTGGCTTCATTGACGGTGGGGGTGACGGTGATCGAGGTGGTCGCGTTGCCTACGCCCGCGGTGTATGCGGAGGTGCCTGAGGAGAACGTCGGGCTGAGCGTGCCGCTCGACAGTGAGAGGCCGGAGAGGGCGGCGTCGGCTGACGGCGCCGCGCGGGCGATGGTCACCGTGTAGATGGTTGCGGCCCCGCCGCGCTCCGGTGCCACGGCGATCGCGATCGTGTTGGTGCCGACGCTGAGCGCGATCGGGGACGAGGCGACGCCGGTTGCGACGGCGGCTCCGTTGACCGTGATCGCCGGGGCGCCGACCGCGGCGGAGCGTGTCGGCGTGACGGTCGCGGACGTGACGGCGTGCGCGACGCTCGACGCGGCGTACGGTCCGCCGGAACCGGGGGAGAAGGCCGGTGTCAGCGCCCGATCGGAGCCGCCGGCGGTGACCACGAGGCTCGAAAGCGTGGCCGTCGTCGCGAGCTGGACCGCGCCGTAGGTCCACCGGGCGCTCGAGCTCGGATCCGGGCCGCGCGACACGTTCCGCTGGTCGGTGGTCACATCGCTCGCGTAGGTGGGGCTCTTCCAGCTGACGCCCGTGGTGGCGCTCCCGTTGATCAGGCTGCCAGCGCCCGGCCTGATCGTCCACGTCGGCCCGCCGTTGTCCTGCAGCGTCCCGAGCGCCATATCGGCGAAGGCGATCGTGGGAGCGGTGCCGGACGTCGCGAAGCAGTCGGCGCTCGTCGATTGCGCGGAGTAGCCGAGGTTCGAGGCGGTGTACGTGCACTGCTTCGTCGCGGAGCTGCTTGCGACGAGGACGCCGGTTCCCTTGATCGTCGCGGCCTGCACCGCTCCGGTTCCGGCCGTGGACGCGGTGTTGCCGGCGATGGTCGAGAACACGAGGATGAGGTCCTGGCTGGCCGAATAGATCCCGCCTCCTGCGCCGCCTGTCGAGGCATTGCCGGCGATCGTCGAGTTGACGATGCTCTGCGACGTGCCGCCGAGCAGGTAGATGCCGCCGCCATCGCCCGCCGCCGTGTTGCCCGAGATGGTCGATCGGGTGATCGTGATCGCGACGCCAGCAGCCGCGCTCCGGATGCCGCCGCCCGTCGAGCCCGTAGCCGTGGCGTGGTTGCCGGAGACGGTCGATTCCGTCATGTTCACGCTGCCGCCCTGGACCCATGCGCCTGCGCCGCCGTCCGATCCGTTGCCGGACGTCGTGTTGTCGATCAGGGACGAACGCGTCAGCGTGAGGTTCTGATTGGCGTAGATCGCTCCGCCCCGCTGTCGATCCGCCGCGTTCGCCGGACTGCCGCTCGCGGTGTTGCCCGAGATCGTCGAATCGGTCACGACCAGGCTCGGAACGAGCTTGGCGTTGACGGTCGGGCCGAACGACTGGTTGTCCGTGATCAGGCAGTTGTCGATCGTGAGCGTCTCATTCACCTGGCCGACGTAGACGACGCTCTCCTCGCCCATCGTCGATCCGTCGGGAGTGCGGGCGTTGCGCACGGTGAGGTTGCGGAGGGTCACGCTCTGGTTGATGCCGCCGCCGACGGAGAGGAAGTAGGTCGTCGCGAGATGCATGTCGATCGTGCGTCGCGCTGTGGTGTCCCCCTGGAGCACGAGGCGACCGCTGTTGCCGGACGTGGTGTCCCAGCGGATGCCCGTGCCGGTGCCCGGGTGCTGCACGTCCGCCGTCAGCGTCACCGTGAAGGTGTTGGGGGCTGCGCACGTCGTGCTCTCGATCGCGCTCTTCAGCGCATCCCACGTCGCGACCGATACCGTCGGTGTGGTTGTGCAGCTCGCCGCCGACGCTCCGGGAGCGAGGATCAGCGTGCCGATCAGTCCGACCAGCAGCGCGGCTGCGACCGCGAGGCTGCGCCGGCGAAACGCAAGGGGGGACGGCATGGCGTCAGTATCCGGGCCGCCCGGGCGCACGCGCGGCCGGTGTTCGGGTGGTTGCACATCGGGGCGGCAGTCGCCTCGGCGACCGGTGTGCTGGCTCGCCGGCGGAGAGGGCCCTGCCCGCGGGATCCGGCGCCGCCGTTCACCCGTCTACCCGTCGGGGGCGTCCGCATCGATGGGCAGGAGCGCGCGCAACCGGGTCCCATCATCATCGGCGTCGAGCGACCACGAGGCCGTGACCGCGGTGAACAGCCGCGTCCCCATGCCGGGGCCGTCCGGGGCGGTCCAGCGCCCGTCGTCGAGCACCTCGAGCTGGAGTCGGTGCGGGTCGGCGAGGCGGAGGACGATCGTGATCCGCCTCGCTCCGCCATGGCGGACCGCGTTGGCCAGCGCCTCGGCGATGACGTCGACGACCGCGGCGCGCGTCGACGGAGCGCGATCGAGTCGGATCGGTAGCGAGCCGTCGGCCTCGACGCGGATGTCGACGAGCCCCTCCCAGAGGCCGATGACGTCGTCGAGGGCCTCCTGTGCCGACCATGGCTCGATCGGCGGGGTCATGAGACGGTCCCGTAGCGCGTGCAGGTCGTCGCCGACGGCGTGGAGGGCGGCAGCGCGGTCGGCGTCCGGCAGCCCCGCGGCGCGGGCCACCCGCTCGGCGTCCGCGAGGAGAACCGCCTGGACGCCGCCGTGCAGGTGGCGGCCCAGCGACTGGTAGGCGTGCCGTTGCCGCTGGCGTCGGCGCGCCGCGACCAGCTCGTGCTCGGCCACGGTCGCCTCGAGTCGATCCTCGACGTCCCGGCGGTGTGCCTCGACCGCGCGACGGAGCGCGAGTCCGAACCAGATCACGGGGAGCGAGAGCAGCAGCGGCCACTCGATCCAGCGGCCCAGCGGGGAGGCATCGCCCCACGCCCAGATGTTCGCGATGCCGATCGCGGCCTGCGCGAGGTAGAACGCGAGGACGGCAGCGGCTGCACCGACGACCGGGAGCCCGGGCAGGATCGGATCGAGGAGGCGTCGGCCGAGCAGGAAGCCGCCAGCGAGCAGGAGCGCGCCGGAAACCGCGGCGGCGCCGGCGAAGGCCGCCCCGACCTGAGGCGGTGAGAAGAGCAGCACCAGCACGACCGGCAGCAGCACGGCGAGCCAGAGGGGGGCGGCGATCGCCGAGACGGAAAGGCGTGCCACGGCGGCCAGGCGCTCGCGCCCGGAGAGCGGGTCCGGCGCGACGGGCGGAGCTTCCGGGCCGTCGTACAGCAGCAGGTCGTGGCTGAGCGGCCGCACCTCCTCGTCTGCGAGGCGCCGGATGGCGTCGGCCTCGCTGCGGACCCGCCGGTCCTGCTCGCCCATGCGCAGGCGCGACGCGATGTCGTCGAGGGTGCGCCGCAGCGGCTCGAGCACCTCGTCCCGCAGTCGCTGCCGCACCTGCGCGGCATCGGCGGTCTCGTCGCGCCGGAGGGCGTCGAGCGCCGCGATCCGGGCCCGCAGCTGTGCGACACGAGCCCCGTGCTCACGCACGTCGGCGACGAGGATCGCCACGAAGGACAGCCAGATCGCCGCCGCCGCGGCGCGGGCGATGATGATCTCGGCGGGGTCGTCCACGGCCAGGCCGAGCCGCGTCCTCAACAGCACCGCCACCATCGCCTGGACGCCCCCGGTGAGGGCGAAGGCCGCGATGGCCGTGGCCGGACGGGCCGGGCGCGCTCCCGCGTGCAGGATCGAGAGACGGAAGAGCGCCAGCACCGGAAGTGCGACGCAGACGCTACCGACCGCGATCGCCAACCGGTCGACCGGGGTGCCAAGGTCCTGGCCCCGGGCTCCGGCGAGCAGTGTCGTACCGACCAGCACGGTGGCGGTGAGCAGGAACGACCAGCGCGTGATCGCGGTCGGCCCGCCGATGCGGCGGTAGCCCGTCATCGCCCGTCGCTGGGGAGACCGAACGCGGCGACGTACGCGAGGGCCGCGCGCACCCGGGCGTTGCCGTCGGCGTCCGCACCGACACCGAGCTGCGCGTACGTGCGGTGCGCGAGCTGCTCCACGGCGCGCAGCGTCGTCCCGCGCTCCTTCGCGATCCGCTCATTCGAGTAGCCGAGCGCGATCATGCGCAGCAGCGCGATCTGCGAGCGGGAGCAACCTACGAGCGGGTGGTCGCCGGCCTGAGCCCGGACGCGCGCGGGGGCCGCGCGATCGTCCAGCACCGACTCGATCGCGTCGAGCAGGACCTCCGCCGAGCGGATCCGCCCCTTGTGGACGAACGCCGAGCCGGGCGGAAGCGAGCTGGTGATGTTCGGCGAGTCCGGCCCCGGGTACTGCGACACGACCACGATCCCGAGGTGCGGCGCTCGTTCCCGCAGGGCCTGGGCCAGCTGCACGCCGTTCGGCGGGCGATCCAGCTGGATGTCGACGATCAGGACGTCCGGATCGAATGCCGCGAAGGCGCGCATGGCCTCGCGGGCCGACGAACACTCCCAGGTCTCGAAGCCGTGCGCCGCGACCGTCTCGCTGAGCAGCGTCCGGGCGAAGCCGTCATCCTCGACGACCATGGCGCGTCGCGTGAATCCCGCCGCCGCGGGTTGGGCGACCGGCGCGTCGTGGAACGCGTCGGCGGGCTGGTCGCCGTCGGTCTGCTCCCGGTGCGGTGGCGTCCGTCCCATCGGGGCAATGTTCCCACGGATCCGCGGGGTGCGCCCGGGGATGTTCGGGCATCTCATCAGGGCGGCGGAGTCCGGCTACGGTGTTCGCACCCGATGGAGCGAAGGAGCCCCCCATGAGCGACGAGCTGTTCGAGACCGGCCTTCGGATCCGCAAGGAGGTCCTCGGCGAGGCGTACGTGGAGCGCTCGCTGGCGCAGGCCGACGAGTTCTCGCAGGACTTCCAGCGGCTCGTGACCGAGTACTGCTGGGGCGCCGGCTGGGGCCGCTCCGCGCTCTCGAAGCGCGACCGCTCGCTGATGAAC
>CAIUDO010000367.1 GCA_903897935.1 uncultured Pseudomonadota bacterium | reverse complement strand
CTCGTTCACGCTGCCCACGCTCGCCGTGGCCCACGCCTCACCGCCCCAACCGCTCAGCCACAGCTCGAACCGCGCCTGACCGTCCGTGCAGCCCGGCGTGACCACGTCCGAGATGTACGTACGGCGACGACGACGGCAGCGGCGGCGGACGCGCCACCCACTCCTGGGCGGCGCTCCCGTGCGGGTCAGGACCCGGGCGGGCCCCAGGACCACCCGTCTCCCCCTTCTCGCACGCGGTGAGCACGAGCGCGCCCGCGGCGACGCACAACGCCGGCGCCGCCGCGATGGTGGACCAAACCGCCCTCAGGAACCCCCACAGGCCCCGGACCGCATGAACCGAACACACGCTCATTCCTCGAAAATGCGGTACTGGCATACGCCGACGCCGACCCAACGGACCCTACAGTCGACAGCGACCGAGCACGCGGGGATCGGGCCATAACCGGTATCCTCTATGAGGTCCTCGCAGGGGCTGTGCATCCACACCGAACAACCGTCGTTACAGATCGCCGCGGCCTCGTCCAGCGCTTCAACACTCGCCGCGACCGGCGGCGGCACGTGCTGCCAGCCCCCCGGGCCACGGTCGACACACATCACATCGACCACTGGACCCTCGGCTATTTTCGATGTCTCTGCCTCCAGGAACTCGCATAAGTCCTGGGAATCAGAGAGGCGAACAGAGGGAGGGGGGACATAGCACGCTGCGACTGAAGGAGCCCACGCAAGACGCACAAACAAACGAGCGTGGTTCTTCATTACCCAACCCGGCATGCGACTCATACCGATCCCTTCGTCACCCAGGCGTGCAAGTCCCCGGGCGTCAATCGAACACTAAACGTGGAGCCTGTACCGCCGCACTCCGCCGAGACCCTTACCTCGAACTCCACGTCGTGGGCATGTGCGTAGATGAGAGCAGCACTTGACGCGTGCCCACTGGTGGTCCCGTCGTGTGTCACCACGAACTCGGAACCTAGGCAGTGCACGAGATCATAACCGAACGACAAGTAGTCATCACCAGCGGTGAATTCCCACATCGGTGGCCCCGGATCGCCTTCGACCGCCCCTGGAAGTCCGAGGAGGGCACGGACCGCGTTCTCAAACGTAAACTCGGCGATGTACTGATTACATCCCATGTCAGGGGCACAATGCCACGCCGAGTTCCAACCATCAAAGTGTCCAATCTCGTGCACAATGATGGCAGCCAGCTTGGCCACCTGCGCGAGCCCACACTTGGCCGCCAGGATGCCCATGTCCTTGTAGTGCCCATCTCCAGTCTCGTCCGCCATGCCGTGCAGTCGGTGCGCCCACCAGAACATGTAGTCGGCGAGCGCCGCCTTGTCGCGCACCCCCTGAAACAGCAAGACGCTGTTGACCCACCACATCGCCTGGGGTCGCGTACGACTCACCAGCTCGACTTGCCCATTCCCATAGATGATGATCCCGCCCTGCTTTGGGAATAGGTACAGCCCGTCACGAATCTCGAGGCGGTTCTTCACGCCCGTGACAGCGCTCGGTTCGCCCGAGATGAACTCCCGAACCAACTCGCTCCCGCGATAGCCTCCCGCCGCGGCTGCTTCTGGCGCCATCAACCCCAGGAGCGGCGCGAACGCGTACGCCGTCTGAACCGCCATCACCAGCGCGCCGTTGAGATAGTCCTCCGTCCAGAACAAACCGGGGACCGCGTCGCCCAGACCTCCGCCGGAGTTCCACGCGCTGAACCCAGCAGCCGCGAAGTCTTCGAACCAGTCGAGCACGCCCGTCACCGTGCCCGAAGGGAGCTGGGCCCGGGTGCCTCGGTCGATCACCTTCGAGGCCCAGTCCACCGAATCCGGGTGGAGGTACCCCACCCACGCGCCCAAGAACGTCGAGAGCATCGTTGCCTTCGAGGTCGAGGACGCGTAGCCGAACGGCACCTCGACCTCGAGGGGACCCGCGGCGTCCGAACCCAGGTTGAGCTTCGTCGCGACCGCCAACAGGTAGATCTGGTCGGTCGGGATCTCTTGACCCATGACGGCGTCAACGATCGCTTCATCCAACGCCGATCGCTCGGCGCTGCCGGCCGGCGGCACGACAGGCCGGGTGCGGCTAGAAGCACGCTCCAACGACGCCAAGCGCTCCATAGCTTCGAACAAGCCCGAGTTCGCAGCGAAGCGCGGCGTGTCGCACGTGTCTGCCACGCGAACCTGGCGCCCGGGGCGGGTAGCGGGACCGCTCGATGGGTCCTCGCAACCGCACGGAGGCTGCGCTGTAGTCTCAGCCTGATCCTCCGACACGGGCGCGACGGCAGCCCCTTGGGTGACCTCGGTGATTGGCACCCGAGGCACCACCAGGTTCCGCCACGGCGACACCGGTCCCGGCGCCAGGTTCCGGGACGACGGCACCCGCGCCGGCGCCGCCGACCTCACCACGCACCCGCGTCGACGCAGTCCGGGAACGCGCTCGCGCCGGGCCCGAACACCACGCAGTCGGCGTGGCTGAAGCCAAGGTCGTACGCGTCGTACAGCACCGTCCAGTCGGACGCCCCGTCGCACGACAGCGCCGTGCCCACCCCAGGCTCCAGCACCGCCTCTCACCGCTCGTCCTCTGCGGTCAGCTCGGCGGACTCCAGCCGGATGCTCTCGTTCACGCTGCCCACGCTCGCCGTGGCCCACGCCTCACCGCCCCAACCGCTCAGCCACAGCTCGAACCGCGCCTGACCGTCCGTGCAGCCCGGCGTGACCACGTCCGAGATGTACGG
>CAIUDO010000366.1 GCA_903897935.1 uncultured Pseudomonadota bacterium | reverse complement strand
GGGCGTGGCTCGACGAGAACGGCTGGAGCGTGTCCGGCGCCGCGTTCGACGCCTACGTCGAGGAGGGCGGCTGGCAGTTCGTCGCGTTGGAGCTCGCGATCGACGTCACTGACGAGCTCGTTGGCACCACGCTTCCGCCGCTCGGCGTCACCTACGACGGCGACCGCATGGTGTTCCCGAGCCGCATGGCGTTGGACTCGGACCGGCCGTCGCTCAGCACCACGGTGTTCGTGACCGGCGACGAGCGCGCGGCGGTCGCCGGCTGGGGGAGCGAGGATCTCCCCCTGGTCTGGGGCAACGGCGAGGACCCGGACTACCTGCAATACGCGGCGTTGCCGGCGGCGATCGAGCTAATCGGCGGCGACCGTGCGTTCGCGGTCACCTTCGCGGGGTCGACCTCCGAGTTCGGGTACGTCACCCGCTTCGAGACGATGGCCGATCGTGCGGATCACGACGTCGACGCCGAGTTCTCGTTCGGCAGCAGCGGCGAGGATCTGCAGCTCGTCGTGTCGAACCAGGGCGGGTGTGCGGCGCCGGAGGGGGCCGCGGCGCTCTTGGGTGTGCCGTTGTTGGCGCTGCTCCGCCGTCGCCGCGCGGGCGCCTGACGCCTCACAACAATACGACCATCGTGCCCATCGGGATCGCGTCGTACACCGCGTTGGCGTCCGACGGCTGCAGCACGACGCACCCCCACGACAGCCCGCGCGGGCCGTCGAGATCCCACGGCTCCACCCACCCGTGCAGCCCGATCCCGCTCCCGAGCCGCGTGCTCTGGTCGGTCAGGCGCCGAGCGGCCCAGTCGGCGCGGATCGTCGCGGCTTGTTCGTCGGTCACCCACCCGAGGGCGCGCCCCCGCTCGGCGTCGTACGCGTTCGGATAGTTGAGCTTGATCCAGTACCCTCCGAACCACGGCCCGGTCGGCCCCGTGAACGGCCCGGTGCTTCGGGCAACCACGAAGTACATGCCGCGCGGCGTCTTGTTGTCGCCGCGCCGCTGCTTGTCGCCTTCGGCCTGGCCGAGCGCGATCGGGTAGCGCGCGACGATCACGCCGTGCTCGACCAGGGCCAGGGTGCGCTCGTCGTGGGAGACCAACACGAGCAGCGGCTCGGCGCGTGGATCGAACAGCTCGGCGTGCTCGGCGACGAACCGCGGGCCGTCTTCGCGGTCGATCGACCACGCCACGCGCGCGCTGACCCCGATCGCGTCGCCTTGTGCCACGACGTCGCCCGGCGCGACGGTGGGGGTCAGGCCGCCGTAGACCGAGCGTACGTCTCGCCGGACCTCGTCGACGTACACGATGTGCCACACGATGACCCAGTCGGCGCCGACCGAAGCGACGCGCCCCGCCGCCAGCGCGCCGACCTCACGGGGGGCGTCCGCCGACCAGCACCCAGGACCACACGACGCCCACCCGGCCGGCTCCGCGAACCCGCGCGCGGCCGGCCCCGGGCCCTCGAGCCACGCTTCGAACACGTCGGGGGTGCTCGCGAACGACGATCCCGCCACGGCGACCATCCACCACACCCGATCCACCTCCGGATCCCACGACCGCGGCCTGAGTCGAGGGTTCCAGCGGAGGTGTCAACAGGTCGTCGCGGCGAGCACGAGCTGGGCGACGTAGTAGAGCGGCAGGCCGATCCTGCGGTTCCAAACGTCGGAGACGACGAACCGGCGACGCGCGACGGTGAGGTCGCTCAAGAAGAACAACACCGCACCGACGAGCACCAGCGGGCCGCCGACCTCTGCGACGGTGCCGGCGGCGCACGCGACCATGCCCGAGATGACTGCGATGTACGCCAACACCGCGCCGGTCATCCGCTTCTTGGCCACCGGCTCGCGTAGCCATCGCCAGACCCCGAGCGCCACCGGCAGGATCATGACGACCGCGAGCGCCGTCGACGGCGGGGAGACGCCGCGCTGCACGAACGCCGCGGCCCAGGCGATGTGGGAGAGCAAGAACGCGACGAGGCCCGCCAAGAACGGCCCGCGCGAGGCGCCGACCAGCAAGACGTCGCCGACGAGGCCCAACGCCAGCGCCGCCAGCATCGGCGCGTAGGCCGGGCTCGCCGGGTCGCCGACCTGCGCGCCCACCGCGATGAAGCACGCCGACGCCGTGCCTTTGGGGACCGCCTGCGCGACGACGCCGCCCCCACGCTCCTCAGCGACGATCGTGACCGCGACGAGCGCGAGGCAGAGGGCCGCGAGGGCTACCGGCACGCGGACCGCACGAGCGCGGCGATGCGGTCGGCCGCGGCGAGGGCTCCGTCCTCCGACACGGCGCCGACGCTCAGGCGCACCCACCCGCTCGGCCCGGCGTACCCGAACGCGTCGAACGGCACGACCGCGACGTTGGCGACCTGGAGCAGGGCGCGCCGCAGGTCGTCGTCGGTCTCGATGCGGGTGCCGTCGACGGTGCGCCCGAGCAGGTCGATCTTCGCGGACAAGTACAGCGCGCCGGCCGGCGCCAGCGCGTCGACGGGGTACCCCTCGGCCTTCAGCGCCTGGAACGCGCGCCACAGGGTGGTGAGGCGCCGCTCGAGGCCGGCCTTGAACCCCGTCATGTAGTCGCCGAGGCGCTCGGGCTCGCGGAGCAGGGTGGCGGTCGCGCGCTGCTCGGGCTTCGGCGCCCACGCGCCGGTGTGACCGATCAACGGGTTCATCTTGCCGATGATCCACGGCGGCGCGACCGCCCACCCGACGCGGAGCCCCGTCGCGGCCCAGCACTTCGAGATCGCGTCGATCATGACGCAGTACGGGGCGACCTCGGGGACGAGCCCGACCGGCGTGAAGTGAACGGCGTCGCCGAACACGAGGCGCCAGTACACCTGGTCGTAGACGAGGATCAACGGGCGCGCCCCCGCGGCCTCACGGCGCTTGTTCTCGGCGACGACCGCGAGCGCGATGTCGCGGAGCAGGTCTTCGCGGATGACGGTGCCCGCCGGGTTCGACGGGCTGTTGATGAGCAGCACGCGCGCGGTGCCGAGGTGGGGCGCCAGCTCGTCGAAGGTCGGCATGAAGCCGTTCTCTGGGCGCGTGGGCACCGGGACGGGCACGCCTCCGTTGAGGTAGGCGTAGTGGCGCGTGTTCCAGCTCGGGACCGGGTACAGCACCTCGTCTCCCGGGGCGACGATCGTGCCGAACGCGGCGTAGAACGGGGGGCGCGCGCCGCTGCCGACGAGCACGCTGCCCGCCGGGTAGTGCAGGCCGAGCTCGTCGCGGTAGCTGTCCAGGATCGCCTGCTGCAGCTCGGCGGTGCCGCTCGCTGGTGGGTAGTTGGTGTGGCCGGCGCGCAGCTCCTCCGTGATCAGGTCCACGAGCACGCTCGGGACGGGGAACTGCTTGGGGTCGAAGTCGCCGATCGTCAGGTTCACGATCGGCGCGCCCTTGGCCTTGAGCGCGTTGACCTCCCCCGCGATCGCCAGGATCCGGCTGCCTTTCAGGCCCTCGGCCAGCGGGTTCGGTGTGCGGGATGCGGTGGCGGCGTGGCCGTCCAGATAGGCAGCGACATCGACCGGCATGGGCGCTCCAAGTGGGCGGCTCGGGTAGCCGGCTGGCCCGAGGGCGGGCAACCCAGGGAGCGCGGCGTGACCACGGACGACCACCAGCGGCTGGTCGCGGCGCTGGAGCCGGTCGAGCGGGCCGCGCGAGGGCTCGCGTGGGCCGACCAGCGGCCGTGGGCCACGGCGACGCACCTCTGGCAGGAGGGGCGCACGCCGGTGGTCGACCTGCACGATCTGTCCGTCGCGCTCGGGGTCTCCGCGTGTCGGGCGGTGCTGGCGGCGGGCCTGGACGCGCCCGTCGTCATCTTCGTGACGGGTCGCGGGCGGCGCTCCGGCGGGGTGTCGCCGCTGAGCCGCGCGGTGCTCGGCGTGCTCGACGCGGCGGCCGAGGGCACCTCGTGGCGGGTCGTGTCGCTGCCTGGGCGGGTGAAGCTGGTGTTCGACCCCGCGCGCGACGTCGTCGGCGTCCCGTGGGTGGTCTGGCTGTTGCTCGCGCTGGTGGCGGCCGGCGTCGCGGCGGCGGTCTGGGAGGCGCTGTGAACCCATGGGAAGACGGGGCCCGCACGTTGACGCTCGACGACGCGCGGCGGATGATCGCGGAGGTGTTCCCGGACCTCGGCGGCGCCGCGGTGCGTGTGTTGGGCGCCGGGTGGGACAACACGGCGTTCTTGGTCGACGAACGCGTGGTCGTGCGGGTCGCGATGCGCCCGATGGCGGCGTCGTTGCTCGACGTCGAGCGTCGGGTGCTCAGCGCGTTACCGGCGTTGCCGCTGG
>CAIUDO010000365.1 GCA_903897935.1 uncultured Pseudomonadota bacterium | reverse complement strand
CGCGCCGCCGGCGGCTCGGGCTTGGGCTCGGCCGGCGCGCGCGCAGGCAGGTTCTCCCGCCACCACGCGGCCAGATCGACGCCTTGCAGCCCGATGAGCGCCCGCTCGGCGTCGCGGCGCATCTCCGCGGCGTCGCGGAAGCGGTCCTTCGGGTCGCGCTCGGTCGCGACGCACAACAAGTCGAGCACGGCGTCGGGCAGGCCGCCCGCCAACGACTCGATGCGCGACGGCGTCTTGCCGGTCCGGATCGCGTCTCCGACGACGGTCGCGGCGCCGGACCACACCGGGCGCCCGACGGCGATCGACGCCGCGATGGTCGCGAGGGCGTACAGGTCGGACCGCGGCTCGTCTTCGAAGCCTTCGAGCCGCTCGGGCGGCGACCACGACAACGACTCGCCCGTGGCCACGCCGCCGACGCCGTCGACCCACCCGTACACCCCGAGGGGCGGAGCGCCGAACCCGACGAGGGACAACCCGGCTTCTGCGTGGAACGACAGCCGGTGCGGGGCGAGCCCGCCGTGCACCCGAAGGCCAGCCGCCGACGCCGCGGTGAGCGCGTGGCACGCCGCGACGACGAGCTCGACCGCCGCGCGTGGGGCGCCGGGCCGCTCGGCGACCACCAGCGGGGCGCCCGCAGCGTCGAACACAAGGGTCGACGCGCCGCGCGTGATCAAGCCGGCGACGCCGGGAGGCGGCGACGCGAGCCGATTCGCGACCGCGTCGTCGATCATGGGCGCGCGACGTGCGAGCTCGGGCTCGAACGTGAGCGCGAGCACACGACGGGTCGATGCGCCTTCGAACGACGCCTCACCGAGGCCGTACGCGCCGTCTTCGCACCACCGGTACCCGGGGATCGCGTCGGGAGAGAGCCGTGACATCGGCACGAGGCTACCTCACCGCTGGGGCGTCAGACCTTCTTCTTGCCTACGGCCGCGCTTCGCGACGACTTCGCGCGCGTGGTGTTGTTCCCGACCTCGTTGGTCTCGGGCAGATCGGTGCGCTTGTGGCCGGTGAGCCGCTCGGCCTCCGTCTTCACTTCGGTGGTCTTGACGAAGACCAACGAGTTGCTGTGCGCGTCCCACGCCACACGCGGCACACGCTTGAGCATCGCCTTGATCCGGTCGCGAATCATGGAGCCTCTCCGAGGTGTCCTGTTCGCCCGGGGACATAGCGCCCGAACGGCCACCCGGCGACCCCGCCGCTCACGATGCCAACCACGCGAGCGCGCCCGCTTCCCAGCGTTCGAGCGACCACGCGCCGCGCATCGACAGGCAATTACGCCGGTGCGCGCGCCAGCGATCTTCATCTTGGTATGCGCGCACGGCCGCCGCGATCGCCGCCGCCTCCGGCCGCACGATCACGCCGTTGAACTCCGGCACGACGAGGTTGCCGAGCCCGCCCACCGCCGTCGCGATCACCGGGACGCCCGCGCAGATCGCCTCCACCGCGGCGAGGCTGGTGCCCTCCGACCACAAGGTCGGCACCACGGCCACGTCGACGTCCACGTAGCGGTCGAACATGCCGTCGAGATCGGTGCCGTCGACGACCACGCACCCCGCGAGGCCACGCGCGGCCACCTCCCGCGCCAGGTCGTCGCGCGCGACCGGCGACAACAACGTGGCGTGGAACGGGACGCCGTCGCGGCGGAGCATCACGAGCGCGTCCAGGAACAACGCCGCTCCCCGCTTGCGCTCGTGCCGGCGCGCCCACAGCAGCCGCAGCGGGCGCCCCGGGGGCCGATCCGCAGGACCCGCCCGGAGGCGCGCCAGATCCGCGTAGTTGGGCAGGTACGTGCAGCGCTCGGCGAGCTGGTACCCGACGCGGCCGTGCCCGCGCAGCCAGTTGCCGTAGTTGGTGTCTACGCACAGGATGCTGCGCATCGCCCGGGCGAACGCCAGGTTCGTGGTGCGGTGGTACAACCGGTGCGCGAGGCTGTACGGGCCGTCCCACCCGATGCCGTGCTGCACCCCCTTCGATCCGGGCACGAAGAACGGGAACGCGCCTTGTGCGCCCGCGCCGTACAACACGACGTCGCCGGGGGCGAGCATCCGACGCACCCGGAGGCCGAGCACCGCGTCGCCGCTGCCGTCGAGGGGCGCGCGCAGGCCGATCACCGGCGTGCCGTCGGGGTCGGTGGCCTCGAAGCCGCGCCGCCCCTTCTGCGCGACGACGAGCGGCAGCCCAAGCGAATCCCGCACGAGCCGGATCAGATCCGACAGCAGCCGCGCGCGGCCACCGGGGCGCGAGGAGCCGTCAAAGTCGAGGTAGTGTGGGGTGTGCACCACCACGCGCCGCGCGTCGTCTCGCCACCCCATCGCCCCACCGCTCCGCGTACGCCTTCGCCGCGGTCCGCAATGGATACCCCATTGCCCGCAGTGACGTCGGTACGGTATCAAAGACGCTCGGAGGGAGCAGTGGACGACCGTGAGCGGGAAGCCCTCGCCGCCCGCATGCGCCGTGATCTGGAGGCCGAGTACGCGCGCGCCGAGGAGCGAAGGAGCCGTCGGCAAGCACGAAAAGACGAGGCCGCCGCCAGGAGCGAGGCCGCCGCGCGCGCCGCGGAAGAGGCCGCGATCCGAGGCGAGGTGACCGAGACGTTCTGGACCGAGAAGGGCTATGTCCGCTATGTCGACTCACGCGGGCGGGAGCGCTGGCTCCCGAAAGCGGAGGCCGAGCGCCGGCTCCGGCGGAGGGCAGCCGAGGGTGAGTCGTCGCTGAACCTGCGGCCGGTGCTGGTTTACGGAGCGCTCGTCGCGGGCGCGGTGGTGGCTGGGGTCGTGATCGGCTCTTGCTGATCGGGCCCGGAGCCAGACCGACCTTGAACCGGCGGTCGGCAGTCAGCGCTCAGCCCGGTCAAAGCCGTCACCATCGAGCCATTGTCAAGCTGAAAGCTTATGGCTGATGGCTGATCGCTGATGGCTCGGCCCTGCGCTTGTTTTGGGACCGAGCACGGTCAGCCGTCCTTGTTGGCGACCAACGGCAAACGAACCCACGGCATCATCACCGACTCGCCGTTATCGAGCTCGAACCCCACCTGCGCGTCGAACTCGGCGCCCGCGAGCGCGCTGACCGGCACCGTGCAAACGCCGTCGATCACCGGCGTGTGCTGGTAGCGGGAGAACGGCTCGGTCCCGTCTTGCCGAAACCGGCACACGAGCTCCCACGGCTCGTCGTGCGGCGTGCGGTCGATCACCTCGAGCCACGGACCGTCGCCGTCGTGCACGAGCGTGGCCTCCAGCACCGGGAGATCCGCCGGCAGCAACGCCCCCAACGCGTCCAGGCGGGCCCACCACGCGTCGAGCACGTCGTCGAGCTCTACGCCGCACGCGCGGGTGACGGACGCCCACAACGACACCCCGGACGCGTCTTCCGTCGCCAACGCGCGCACCACGCAGCCGGGGGTCGTGTCGCCGCCGACGTCGACCAGCGCGTCCACGAACACCTCCCCGAGCGGGTACGCCTGCGCCATGTCGTGGTCGCTGCGGTGCCGCGCTTCGTCGACCAGCACGTCGAACCGGGCCTGACCGGTGCGCGCGATCGCGCCCGCGAACACGAGCGGGGTGTCGTCCGGGACGAGCCGGCGGTCGACCCACTCCGCCAGCCCCTCGTCGAAGAAGTTGCGCGAACCCTGGTTGCGGAACGCGCCGTCGCCCATCATCGCGAGCGCGTGCACGTGCGCCAGCTCGTGGGCGAGCACGGCGGGCTCGGCGTCGGTGACGAGGCGCAACTTGCCGGGCACGGTCTGACCGAGGTGGTTGCGGGCCACGCCCGTCATCTCCAGGTCGAACGGCAGATCCCGGTCGGAGCCGAGCAGATCGGCGACCCGGGCCGACATCGCGACGGCGTCGGCCAGCCGCCCGCGCGCGCCCTCGTCGTCTTCTTGCCGCCACAGGGCGCGGATCGAGCCCTCGTCCACGCGAGTGACGGGGTTGACCAACGCGGGGACCTGCTGAATCGTCAGCGCGAGCGCGACGAGCGCGCACACCGCCAGCCAGAACAACGAGCCGCACCCCACCGCGACCGCCTGTACGCCGCCGCGCAGGCGGGACCCGGCCGCGAGCATCTGCTCGCCCGGCCCGAGGAACAGCAGGCCCGAGATCAACGCGCCAGCGGCGCCCAGCCCCAACCACAGCCCGCCGGCGGCGCCGTACACCTGCGGCTCGGCGCCTACCCACACGATGGCACCGAGGTCCCCGAACGGCGCCGGCAAGTACGGCCGCAGCGGCGCGATCGGGGCCGCGGCGACCCCGAGCGTCATCCAGGTCACCAGGAACACGCCCCACCCGAGGCCACCGAGCCACGACAGCGCCATCCCGAGCCCCAACGAGCCGAACGCGAGCGGGAGCAGCGCTTGAACCTCCGTCCACACGAGCGGCCACGCCGAGCGGAGGCCGGGCTCGACGAACGGCGACGACACCAGCACCGACAACACCGGCGCCGCGACGACCATCACCACCATCGGGGCGATCAACGCGACGAGCTTCGCGAAGAACACCGTGACGCGGCGGACCGGCAGCCCGTCCAGCAGGTGGATGGTGCCGTCGCGCACCTCGGAGGCGCCCGACCCGTGCCCGGTCGCGAACGCCACCAGCACGACGAGCAACACGCCGTCTTCGCCGAGCCCCGGATCCGCTGACGGCGGCGCGAGGCCGATCGGCGAGAACACCAGCAGCAGCGAGCGCAAGAACACCAGCGACAACGCCATGAGCCAGAACGGGGCGGCGGCGGCGGTGTCCTTCTGGACGAGCGCGATCATGGCGGCACCTCGAGCACCGTCCACGGGGCGTTCACCGGCGCGCCGGACGCCGGATCGAACCGGGAGATGCGCACCGCGACGCGGGCGCGCGGGTCGACCAGCAACCCCACCGACGTCGCGTCGTCCGGCACGTCCGAGCAGTCCTCGATGTCCAGCCAATGCGGCGCCCGACGCAGCGGATCGACGGCGACCCAGCAGAGCTTGTCTCCAGGCGACAGCGAACCCTCCACCTCGACGATCACCGTCCCGCGGTCCGGCGTGCGCGTCAGGGTCGGCCAGGGTGGCCGCTCGGAGGCGAGCGGCCGAAGACGCGCTTCCCAGCGGGCGCGCAGGCGATCGGGCGGAACGCCGGTGACGCGCTCCAGCCAACCGTCGCGCAGCGTGACCCGCATCGTCACCGCGCCGAGCAGGTGCTGGGCCGGCCGTGGCCGCAGCACGTGGCCGAGCGCGGCCAGCACCGCCTCCCGACCCCCGAGGTCCTCCAGCGCGAGCAGCCCCGCCCACGCCCACGCCTCGCCGACGTACGTGCCCAGGTCCGACAGCGCCTCGAGCGGCGGCGCGCTCGTGTAGCCGACGGCCCACCCGGCGCGCGCTGGCAGCACCCGGTCCGCAGGCCGCAGCCACGCCGCCGCGCCGCGCACCACCCACGACGCGTCCGGGTCGCGGAACACGAACGCGCCGGTGCGCGTGAACAGCACGTCGCCGATCATGCCGCGGATCGCGTCTTCTTCGAGCGCCGCCCGGTCGACGGCGATCCGAATCGGCGACGCCCCGTCGGCGAGCGTCGGCGCCCGCAGGTCCCGCGCCGACACCACCAGCGCCCACGGCCACGCCTCGACGCCGAGCTCCGCCGCGAGCGCGTCCAGCGTCGCCGACGCCTCGGCCGCCACGTGGTGCAGCGGCTTGCCCTCCGACGCCGCCACCTCGGTCGACGACGACGATCCGCCGCTGCCGGCCGCCGGTCGGGCGAGGTCCGCCGCCTGCTCGATCACCGTGCCGACCACCCAGCAGATCGCGATCGCGGTGACGACCGTGCCGCGCGCGTAGCCGGGCTCGAACCACCGCGCCGGCAGCACCCCGCCGCGCCACGACGCCAACCACAAGCCACCGACGAGGCCGCCCACCGTCCAGCCGACCGCGGCCGGGAGCGCGCCCCACGGCGGCAACAAGCGCGTGACCGTGATCGGGTCGATCAGCACCCCGTGCCACAGGTACATGCTCCACAACGCCGGCCACTGCTCCCCGATCGCCCACACGAGCTCGAGGCCGCCGAGCCAGACGATCCACCGGAACCGGCCGAGGTGCCCGACGAGGAAGCACACCGAGCACCACGCCGTCGTGTACAGCGCGACCTGCCCGCTGAGCTGGAGCAGCCAGACCCCGCCGATGACCTCGTGCCGCGACACGATCACCGCGACCGCGAGCAGCCCAGCGACCGACAGCGGCGTGATCAGCGCCACCGCGAGGGTCCACCGCACCGCGCCGAGCAGGGCCGGCGGCAGCGGCAACGACGCGAGCATCTCGTGGGTGCCGTCTTCGCGCTCTTGGACGATCAACCGACCAAACACGAACATGCACAGCAGCGGGATCGCGTAGTACACCCAGCCGGTCGCCGCGACGAGGAGGGTGGGCATCTCCTGGTCGAGCGTGAACGTGAGCGAGATGATGAGCCCACCGAGCACGAGCACGACGAAGCCCACCACCGCGAACAGGTGGTGCTGGACCTCCTTCCAGACGAGCGCGAGGATGGGCGTCACGAGCGCGCCACCTCGGTCGCGATCGCCACGAACGCCGACTCCAACGACACCGGCGCCGCGTCGACCCCCTCCCACGCCTCGGGCGGCCCCCACCCGATCGCGCCGCGGCCATCGGGGGCGAGCGCGGTCACGGTGGGCGGCAGCGGGCCTTGGGTGCGGCGCGCGTACCGGCCGACCGCCTCGACGGGGCCCTGAAAGAACAGCACCCCATCGTGGAGGATGCCGACGTCGTCGCCGATGTCGAGCACCTCGGACACGTGGTGGGTGGAGAACAGCACGGCGCGCCCATGATCGGCCTGCGCGCGCAGCAGATCGAGCAGCTCACGGCGCGCGATCGGGTCGACGCCCGCCGTCGGCTCGTCGAGCACCAACACGGGCGGGTCGTGCGCGAGCGCGAGCGCCGCGGCGAGCTTCATCTTGCTGCCCCCCGACAGCTCACCGACGCGCTGCGACGGCTCGAGGCGCAGGCTCGCGCACAGCCCCTCGAACGCCGACTTACTCCAGGTCGGGTAGAAGGCGCCCACGAACGCGCCGAGCCGGGCGACCCGCATCCACGGGTAGAAGTGCTGCTGCTGGCTGACGTACCCGATGCGGCGGCGCATCGCGGGGGTGGTGCGCTTGGCGGTGACGCCGTCGACGGTGACGGTCCCCGCGACCGGCGTGAGGATGCCGAGCAGCATGCGCAGCGTGGTGGTCTTTCCGGCGGCGTTGCGGCCCAAGAACCCGTACACGCGCCCAGGGGCGACCGTGAGGTTCAACCCTCGGATCACACGACGGCTGCCGTATTGGTACTCGAGGCCGACCGTGGCCAGCGCGACGTCTCCCACGACCCCTCCGCGGCCGTGCAGCCTACCAGCGTTCCCCTCCGCGCGGCGGCCCGGATAACGACTGGCGATGCGTTTCTTCCTGGCCCTGGCGAGCGCTTGCGGGACCAACGAGCCGACGCTCGCGGAGCCCGCACCGGTGGTGGCCGCCCCGCTGCGCCCAGCCCCGCTCGACCGGGCGTGCCCGCAGGACCTCGGCGGCGCGCGGCGGTTGGTCTCGGGTGGAGGCGGTCCGTGCGTGGTCGTCGCGGCGAGCCTGGCCGACCCTGGCTGCGTCGACGGGCCGAAGCACGTGCACGGGCACGACGATCGCCTCGCCCTCACGCGGGTCTGCGACGGCCTCGCCGAGACCGTGGCGTGGGCGGAGGGTCAACCGCCGCGGGTGCGCGTCGAGCGCGCGTCGACCGCGCAGCGCGTCACGATGGACCCGCGCGGCACGATGATCGCGGTGCGGCACGCCGACGGGCTGCTCACGCTGGTGCGCTGGTCCGACCTCGACGCCGTGCGGGTGATCGGGGCCCCGCTCGGCGCGTCGGACTGGAACGGCGTGCTCGCGACCGAGCTGTGGGCGCCGGCGTCGGCGTGGCCGGCGCCGTCGATCGACGCGCTCGCGGAGGTCGCGGCGACCACCCCGGGCGACGATCGGGTCCGTTACCGGGCGTTGTGGGACACGACGGACCCGAAGCGGCCGCGCCTGATGACGGTACAACGCTGACGATCCGGCGACCCGTGCCTCAGTCGTCCGTCTCCCAGGTCCACAAGATCAACGCGTCCCCGCCGGTCGCGAGCCACCGCCCGCGATCGGAGAACCCGATGCACGTGACGGGACCGTCGCTCGCCTTCACCGGGCGCGGCTTGGCGGACGCGCTGAACGGCGTCGTCCCGCTCGTCGCCGTCGAACCGCCGGTCGCCTCGTCGTCGCGGCGCGGGCGGCGCCCGAGCGGGCTCAGCGTCACCTGACCGAAGCGCGTCCCGACCGCGACGTGACCGCCGTCCTTCGTGAGGTCGCCCACCGACAGGTCAGGCAGCCGCATCGACCGCACCGTCGGATCGCCTACGCGCCACACGACGAACGCCGACGACGTGACCCCCAACACGAGGTCCCCGACGACACGCAGCCGATGTGCGGTGGGCTCCCCGACCGGGAACTTCAGCGTGCGCGTGAACGGGACCTGCGCGAGCCCGGACTCGATCGACAACACCAACGAGAGCTTCCCGTCGTGCACCCGCGGCACGACCCGCGACGGCACGTTGGCGCGCGCCTTGATCTGCCCGTCCTTGATGACGATCAGCGAGCGCCCGTCGACGCCGTCCCCGAGCACCACCAGGTGGTCGCTCACGAACACCGCGTCGATCCCCGCGAGGAAGCTGTGCTTGCCCCGAGACTCGATCTCACCCTTCAGCGACAGCACCATCCAGTGCCCGTCCCGCGTGACGAGCCCGACCCGCGCCCGGTCCGGCGACACCACCACGGCGGCGCCCTCGCCGACCCCACCCGCGATCTGCCGCGTTCCGAGCAGCGGATCAACGTGGTACAGCGAGCCCGAGCGCGTCGCGACGACCACCTCCTCCCGCGACGGCACCCACGCGAGCGCCGTCGGTGAGGGCACGGGCGCCCGCACGACCATCTCGAGGCCCGTCTTCTGGTGCAAGAAGTGCGCGTCGTGGGGATTACGCATGCCGCAGGACCCTCATGGCGCCGCTTCGGCGTCCGAGCCCGACGCGCGCGCCTGGTTCGACCGCAGGATCAAGG
>CAIUDO010000364.1 GCA_903897935.1 uncultured Pseudomonadota bacterium | reverse complement strand
GGCACGCTCGACATCACGAAGCCGTGGCGCGGGTTGACGACGTCGATGCGCGGCCGGTCGGGCGTCTCGACGGGGCGCCCCCCGATCACGCACCGGGCCGGCTCGAACGGCGTAGCGTCGTACGATTTTGCAGCGAAGACGGACATTTCAGCTCCTGCGAGGCGCGAGCGCGGTGAGGCCGAGGTAGGCGCCTCCCGCGACGAAGAGGCCGACGAACCATGCGTATTGGTAGATCGTATCGAATACCGCGGGCACTGATGCGACGAGGTGCGCGGTGTGCAAGAACCCGGGCAGGTTCGGCAGCACCCCGAGCAGCAACGCGACCAGCGCGACCGGGTTGAACCCGCCCGAGTAGGCGTACGGGCCGTCTTTTCGGTACAGGGCGGCGACGTCGAGCACCGTCTTCCGATGCACGAAGTAGTCGGCGATGAGGATGCCGCCGACCGGACCGAGCAGCGCCGAAACACCGAGCAGCCACACGAAGATGTACCCGTTCGGGTCTTCGAGCAGCTTCCACGGCATGATCGCGATCCCGAGCGCCGCGGTGACCATCGCCCCCGTTCGGAACGAGATCGCGCGCGGGCGGACCGCGACGAGCGCGTTGGCGGGCGACACCACGTTGGCAGCGATGTTGGTGGACAGCGTCGCGACGGTCAACGCGACGAGGGACACCGCGATGGTGAACCCGCCGCCCATCTTGCCCAGCAGCACGACCGGGTCCCAGATCGCGGGGCCGGGCGTGCCGTCTGCGTTCGGGAAGATGACGGTCGAAGCAGAGGTGACGACCACGCAGATGAACGCGAACAGGGTCATGGTGGTGGGCAGGCCGAGCGCCTGGCCGAGCACCTGGTCGCGCTGCGTCTTCGCGTACCGCGTGAAGTCGGGGATGTTGAGCGACAAGGTGGCCCAGAAGCCGACCATGCCGGTCAACGACGGGAAGAACACAGACCAGAACTGCCCTTCGCGCGCGCCGCCCGCCTCGAACTGGCTCGGCGCCGACAACATCGGGCCGAACCCACCGGCGGTGACGACCGCCCACGCGAGCAGCGCGAGCCCGGCGAGCAACAAGAACGGGGCGGCGAGCTTCTCGAGCAGGCGGATCGACTCCACACCCCCGGTACAGGATGCCGACCTGCAGCAGCCAGAACCCGAGGAAGCACACCAGCTCGACCGCGTTGATGCCGAGCACCGGCAGATCCCCGCCGCCGAACGCGGCCCCGGTGAGGACGGTCAGCAGCTGGTAGATCGCGGCGCCCCCGACCCAGGTCTGGATCCCGAACCAGCCGCACGCGATCGCGGCGCGGATCAACGAGGGCAGGTGGGCGCCGTTGTAGCCGAACGCGGAGCGGGCCAGCACCGGGAACGGCACGCCGTACTTGGTGCCCGGGTGCCCGTTGAGCACCATCGGGACCAACACGATCAGGTTGCCGAGCATGACGGTCCCGATGGCTTGCCACCAGTTCATGCCCTGGTCGATCAAGCCGCCGGCGAGCATGTACGCCGGCACGCAGACGACCATGCCCACCCACAAGCTCGCCATGTCGAGCACCGACCAGTGGCGCTCTGCGGCCGTGGTGGGCGCGATGTCGGCGTTGATCAGGTCGGGATCGGCTCCGGGCACGCTCACGACGGATCCCGCGCGACCGGCACGGACCGCCGGGCCTCGTTCTCGCGCATCTGGGCGTGCCAATACGGCGCGAAGCACGGCCGGTCGACGTGGCGGCCGTGCCCGCGGATGGGGTCCAGCGCGCCGCGCGCGTAGGCGAGGTGGCCGCGCGTGGTGGTGTACGCGGCGTTGCCGGTGACGGACATGCCCTCGTAGATGTTGAAGTCGATGTTCTGGTGGTGGGTCGTCGCCGAGATCGTGCGGGTGGCGGCGGGGTCCCACACGACGATGTCGGCGTCGGCGCCGGGCTGGATCGCGCCCTTGCTTGGGAAGATGTTGAAGATCCGGGCGGCGTTCTCGGACGTGACCTGCACGAACTCCGACGGCGTGAGCCGCCCGGTGCCGACCCCGTGATGCCACAGCACGCTCATGCGGTCCTCGACGCCGCCGGTGCCGTTCGGGATCTTGCGGAAGTCGTCGCGCCCGGCGGCCTTCTGCGGCGTGCAGAAGCAGCAGTGGTCCGTGGCCGTCGTCTGCAAGACGCCGGCGCGCAGCCCCCGCCAGAGCGCCGCCTGGTGCTCGGGCGCCCGGAACGGCGGGCTCATCACGTAGTGCGCCGCCGTGCGCCAGTCGGGGCTCCGGTACACGCTGTCGTCGATGACGAGGTGCTGGGCGAGCACCTCGGCGAACACCCGCTGACCTTCGGAGCGGGCGCGCGCGATCGCCTCCAGCGCGTCGATGCACGACGTGTGCACGACGTACAGCGGGACCCCGAGCACCTCCGCGATGCGGCAGGCGCGGTTGGCGGCCTCACCCTCGACCTCGGGCGGCCGCGACAGCGGGTGGCCCTCCGGCCCGCGGAAGCCCTGGTCGTAGATCGCCTGCTGCAGCCGGTAGACGAGCTCGCCGTTCTCGGCGTGCACCGTGCACAACGCGCCGAGCTCGCGCGCGCGGGAGAAGCTGTTGACGAGGATCTCGTCGTCGGCCATCAGCGCGCCCTTGTACGCCATGAAGTGCTTGAAGCTGTTGACCCCGTGCTGGGTCGCGAGCACGCCCATGTCGTCGTGCACCGACTGGTCCCACCACGTGATCGCCACGTGGAAGCTGTAGTCGGACGCGGCCTTTTCAGCCCAGCCGCGCCAGTCCCGCCACGCTTCGAGCACGCGCTGCCCGTTGCCGGGGATGACGAAGTCGATGATCGTCGTGGTGCCGCCGGCCATCGCGGCGGTGGTGCCCGAGAAGAAGTCCTCGGACGCCACGGTGCCCATGAACGGCAGCTCCATGTGCGTGTGCGGGTCGATGCCGCCGGGCATCACGTAGCAGCCACCACAATCGACGACCTGAGCGCCCGCGGGCGCGTCGAGCGCGGGCCCGACCGCGGCGATCGTCTCGCCGACCACCAGGACGTCGGCGCGCGCCTCGGAGGCGCCGGTGACGACGGTGCCGCCACGAAACAGGATGGACATCGGACCTCCGTTGGCCGCGGCGGACGATGGGCCGCGCGACGCGTGCGCGTGTTTATACCCGAACGTCGGGGCCGCGGGCCGCGCGCGCTGTGGTTCGTGCCGGCGCGCTAATAGGGCCGACTCGAGGAGGTCGGCATGGCGGTGGTGTTGATCACGGGCGCGTCGAGCGGCATTGGAGCGGGCCTCGCCGCGGAGCTGGCGCGCCGCGGGCACGACATCGGGCTGGTCGCGCGGCGGGCCGACCTGCTCGCCGAGGTCGCGGCCACCGTCCGCGCGGCGGGTCGTCGCGCCGTCGTCGCGCCGGCCGACGTGACCGACCGCGACGCGTTGTTCGCCGCGGTGCGGTCGATCGAAGCCGAGCTCGGGCCGATCGACGTGGCGGTCGCCAATGCCGGCATGGGCTACCCGACGCCCGCCGCGAAGCTCGACGGCCTCAAGGTGACGGCGATGATGCGCCTGAATTTCGACGCGGTCGTCTACACGTTCGAGGCGGTCCTCCCCGCGATGGTCGCGCGGGGCGGGGGCCAGATCGTCGCGATCTCGTCGATCGCCTCGATGGTGGGTTTGCCGAGCTCGGGCACCTACTCGGCGTCCAAGGCGGCCGTGAGCACGCTGATGCAGTCGTTCGGGGCGGAGCTTCGGCCGAAGGGCGTCGCGGTCACCACGGTGCACCCGGGCTTCGTCGAGACCCCGCTGACCGCCAAGAACAAGCACCCGATGCCGTTCATCTGGACGTGCGACCGAGCGTGCCGGGTCATCGCGGACGGCATCGAGCGGCGCCGGGTTCTGGTCTCGTTCCCGTGGCAGCTCACGATGGTGCTGGGGATCGTGCGCTTGCTCCCGGCGTCGTGGGCCGAGGCGGCGCTTCGGTATGCCCGCTGACGCGATCGTGCCCGCGGGTGATAGGCTCCGCCAGAAGGGGGCGGCATGGTGCTGATCGCGATGCTGTGGGCGTGTGATCCCAAGTCCGAGGAGACCGCGCCACCGGACACCGACGCCGACACCGATACGGACGCCGACACCGATACGGACACCGACACCGATACGGACACCGACACCGATACGGACACCGACACCGATACGGACACCGACACCGATACGGACACCGACACCGATACGGACGCCGACACCGATACGGACACCGACACCGAGCCGGTCTCGGACGTCGACGCGGACGGCTTCACGGTAGAAGCGGGTGACTGCGACGACGGCGACGCCACGTCGTACCCGGGCGCCCCCGAGCTCGAAGACGTCGCCGACAACGACTGTGACGGGATCGTCGACGAGGGCACCACCCTGTACGATGACGACGGCGACGGCTACTCCGAGGCGGACGGCGACTGCAACGACGCCGACGTCGCCATCGGCCCCGGCGCCGTCGAGACGATCGACGAGGTGGACCAGGACTGCGACGGCATCGTCGACAACCACACCGAGATCTACGATGACGACGGCGACGGCTTCTCAGAGGTCGATGGTGACTGCGACGACGCGACCGTCGACGTCTCTCCGGGTATCGACGAAGCCCCGGACGGCGTCGACAACGACTGCGACGGGCTGCTCGACGAGGAGGGCGATCGGTACCTCGACGCCGCGCACTACCTGATCCAGTCGGATCAAGACGGCTTGAAGATCTACAACCACGATCTGACGTTGTTCAACAGCTTCGCGTTGCAGTCCCTCATCGGCGGGTCGTGCGGTTCGAGCTGCTTCGGGGAGGGCACGTCGACCGACGGCGACCTCATCCTCGGCACGTACGTCACCAGCACGTGGTCGTTCACCGGGGGCATCTACGCTGTCGACCACGCCGGCGCGCTGTTGTTCTCGCTGTCGGGGTTCTCGTTCCCGCACGACGTCGTGCGTGATCCAGCCGACGGCACGCTGATCGTCGCCGAAGCGTTCGGGAACATCAACTGGGTGGCGGGCGACGGAAGCAGCGACGCGACGATCCGGTCGTTGTCGCCCGCAGTGCCCGGCTACGAAGGCACCGTGCCGAACTCGCTCGATTTGCTCACGTACGACGGGCACAACTGGCTGCTCATGTCGTCGCGCGACGGCATGATGACGATGTGGGACATCACCACGCCCGGGAGCCCGTCGTTGGCGTGGCGGTACCCGTCCGCCGGCGACCTCGACACCCCACACGGTCCGGTCGTCCGCGAATACGACGGTCAGTTTTACCTCGTCTACGCGCACACCTACGGCGGGAGCGCGCGGAACGAAGGCTCGGTCGGCGTCGCGGTGATGGCGTACCCGTCGGACCCGCCGGAGTACCTCGCGGATCTGGTCGCGCCGGTCGGCGTGCCCGACTTCGGCTTCTTGCGCGGGGTGGAGCTCACCACGGACGGCGTCTTGTACATCACCGACGCGGGCACCGAGTTCGTCGACTCGGGCTCGCGCGGGAAGCTCTATTCGGCGACGTTGCCCGCCGGCTTGTCGCCGACGGGCGCGACGGGCGCGTCGGGCGGCACGCAGCACTACGTCGACTTCACCGACCTCGACGAGCTGATGGGCAGCCTCGGGACGCCGTTCGAGAGCCGCATCTCACGAATCCCAGGGCCTTGAGGAGGCCGCATGGCCGGGTCGACGCGCCCGTGGCGCCCGCCGCGGATCCCGCACGATGACGCGCTGCTCCGCGGCGAGGCGCTGTTGCAGGAGCTCTCGGGCCGGCGCAGCGTGCGCGCGTTCGCGCCCGACCCGGTGCCCCGGCGCCTGATCGAGCTCGCGATCGCCTGCGCGGGCACCGCGCCCTCGGGCGCCCACCAGCAGCCGTGGTCGTTCGTCGCGGTCTCGGATCCTGCGATCAAAGCACGAATCCGCGAAGCGGCCGAAGAGGAGGAGCGCCGCTTCTACGGTGAGCGCATCACCGAGCCGTGGCGGGCCGCGCTCGAGCCGCTCGGCACCGACTGGCACAAGCCGTTCCTCGAGATCGCGCCGTGGATCGTGGTGGTGTTCGCGCAGCGCCACGGGGTGGAGCCTGACGGCACCGCGCGAAAGCACTACTACGTGGCCGAGAGCGTCGGGATCGCCGTCGGGTTGTTCCTCGCCGCCGCCCACCGCATGGGCTTGTCGACGCTCACCCACACGCCGAGCCCGATGGGCTTCTTGTCCGACGTGCTCGAGCGCCCCCCGAACGAGAAGGCGTACGTGCTGATCCCGGTCGGCTACCCGGCGGAGGGCGCGACCGTGCCCGATCTGACGAGGAAGTCGCTCGCCGAGATCAGCACGTTCAAGACGGGCTGATCAGTACGCGCGCGCGAAGATCGCCCACGCGTGCGCCGGCTTGCCGGTGAGCGGGCAGGTGAGGCCCTCCACCGACGGCTGGTCGAGCGGGTAACAACGCAGGGTGGCGCGGGTCTCTTCCTTGAGCGCGTCTTCGTCGGCGTCGTCGCCGCCCCACGGCACCCGAAAGAACCCCGGCGTCTCGTCGAGCAGGCGCGCCAGCTCGGCGCGGGAGCCGACCTCGTAGGTGCGGGCGTCGCGCATCGCGGTGGCGCGCACGAGCAGCTCGGCCTGCATGTCGTCGAGCAGGGTCGCCACCACGTCGGCGGCGCCGTCGAGCGCGATCGAGAACTTGTCGCTCCGGATGCGCAGCTTGGCGAACGCCTGGCCCTTCGCGATGTCGCGCGGCCCGAGCTCGAGGCGCAGCGGCACGCCCTTACGCTCCCACTCGAAGTACTTCGGCCCAGGGCGCAGGTGCTCACGATCGTCGATGCGCACGCGGAACCGGCCCCGCAGCGCGTCGGCGAGCGCGCGCGCGGCGGTGAGCACGTGGTCCTTCTCGGCGTCTTTGTAGACGGGCACGATGACGACCTGGATCGGCGCGATCGCGGGCGGCAGCACGAGCCCGTCGTCGTCGGAGTGGGTCATGACGACCGCGCCGACGAGCCGCGTGGAGACGCCCCACGAGGTCGCCCACACGTGCTCACGCACCCCGGCGGCGCTCTGGAACGTGACGTCGAACGCCTTCGCGAAGTTCTGCCCGAGGAAGTGGCTGGTGCCCGCCTGCAGCGCCCACCCGTTCTGCATGAAGGCTTCGATCGTGTAGGTGTCGACCGCGCCGGCGAAGCGCTCACGCGCGCTCTTCCGGCCCTTGATGACCGGCACCGCGAGGACCTTCTCGGCGACCTCCGCGTACACGTCGAGCATCTGGAGGGTCTCGGCGACCGCCTCGTCGGCCGTGGCGTGCGCGGTGTGGCCCTCTTGCCACAAGAACTCGGTCGTGCGCAGGAACGGGCGGGTCTTCATCTCCCAGCGGACGACGTTCGCCCACTGGTTGATGAGGATGGGCAGATCACGCCACGAGTCGATCCAGCGGCCGTACATGTGCCAGATGATCGTCTCCGACGTAGGGCGCACGATCAGCGGCTCGTCGAGCTTGCTCTCGGGGTCGGGCTCTACGGCGGCCTTGCCGTCGGGGCCGGTGACGCTGCGCAGGCGATGGTGCGTGACGACCGCGCACTCCTTGGCGAACCCTTCGACGTGCTCGGCTTCCTTCGACAAGAAGCTCATCGGGATGAAGAGCGGGAAGTACGCGTTGACGTGCCCGGTGGCCTTGAAGCGCGCGTCGAGCGCGTCGCGCATCGCCTCCCACACCGCGTAGCCGTGCGGCTTGAGCACCTTGCAGCCACGGACCGGCGAGTCGTCGACCATGTCGGCGTGGGTGATGACGTCCAGGTACCAAGCTGAATAGTCGACATCTCGCCGCGTGATGACGGCGGGGGTCTCGCGTGCCATGGGCTCTCCACTGGGCCGCTCCGGCGCGCCTTCGACGGCGGCCTTGCGGGGCCGCCGCCGCGTAACCCCTCGCGCGGCGCGGCGGGGAGCAGATTAGGGGGTGCCATGCGCGTGTTCTTGTTGCTCGCGGCGTGCCGTGACCCCGGCCCGATCGAGTCGTCGGCGCCGCCTCCGTTGCTCGATCGGGGCCCGGTCGCGCTCGAGAAGACCACGTGGTCGTCGGAGGAGCTGGGCGGCGCGTCGTTGGCGTCGGAGTGGCCGGGCAACCGGGGTCCTGGCGTCGCGGTCGCCGACCTCGACGGCGACGGGTGGCTCGACCTGTTCGTGGCGCTGCCAGTCGGCCCGAGCGTCGCGCTGCGGAACGAGCGCGGGGCCTTGGCGGTGTGGCCCGACGCGTCGCTCAACGGCGGGCCGCTGCCGACCGGCTTGTCGGCTGCCGCGGGCGACCTCGACCTCGACGGCGACTTCGATCTCGTCGTCGGGTCCGCCGAAGGCGCCCCGGACCTCGTGCTCTGGAACACCGGTGGCGGCGCGTTCGTCGGCGAGTCGTTGCCGAACAGCGACGGAGAGACCAAGAGCGTGCACGTGGTCGACGTCACGGGGGATGGCGCGCTCGACGTGCTCACCTCCGGGTTCGTCGTGGATCCCACCTTCGACAAGGTCCTCTCCGGGGAGCAGGTCGGCTCCGGGAACCACGTCTACGTCCGCACACCCGCCGGCGATTGGTCGGACGACCGCGGGCGCATCCCGAGCGCGGTCGAGCAGGCGCTCACCTACATGTACGTGCCGCTCGACGCGGATCGCGACGGGGACGTCGATCTGTACCAGGTCAACGACTACGGGCCGCAGCTCGTGCGCAACGCGCTGCTCGTCAACGACGGGCAAGGCTGGTTCTCGATCGCCGCCGACTGCGGCTGTGACCTCTCGATCAAGGGCATGGGGGCCGCGCAAGGGGACCCGACTGGCGATGGCATTCCGGATCTGTATGTGACGGATGTGAAGAAGGTCCACCTGCTCGTCAGCGCAGGCCCGGCGTCGTGGGTGGAGGGGGCGGCGTTCTACGGCGCCGAGCCGGATCACCCGCCGAGCGTGTCGTGGGGCGCCTCGTTCGTCGATCTGGACCTCGACACCTACGAAGAGCTGGCCGTCGCGTACGGCATCATCGAGCCGGAGTTCCCCGTCGACGACACCGAAGACGTGTTGTTCCAGGGCCTGCCGGACGGTCGGTTCGACGACATCAGCGCTGCGACCGGCTTCGAAGACGACGGGACCGGGCGGGTGGTCGCGGTCGGGGACCTCGATCGGGACGGGCGTCCGGAGCTGATCACCGCTGGCATCCCGTACCTCACGGTGTGGTGGAACGTCGGGGCCTACGATCCCGGCGTCACCTTGCGCCTGGCCGGCCCCACCGCGCACGGGATCGGCGCCCGGGTCGATGTCGTCGCGGGAGAACGCACGTACACCCGCTGGATGCAGCCGTCGACGATGTACGGCACCTCGGCCTACGAGCTGTACCTGGGCCACGGCGACGCCCTCACGTTGGACGTGAAGGTGACCTGGCCCGACGGGAGCGCGGCCCAGGCGCATGATCTCGAGCGCGGCGCCGTGATCACGCTGCCGTGATCACGAGTCAGCGGGGCCGCTCGCGCCTGGCGGGCTCCGGCGCCACGGGC
>CAIUDO010000363.1 GCA_903897935.1 uncultured Pseudomonadota bacterium | reverse complement strand
CGCCGCGGCGACCGGGGCCGGCCCCGGCGTGGGCAGCAGCGGCGCACTGCGCGCGATCTTCCGCACATCGGGCTACTCGGCCGTGTACCGCGTCGGCATGGGCACCGATGCGGCGAACTCGCCGTACGCGGGGGCCAGCATCCCGATCAGCATCCTGGTCAAGCCGGACGGCACCAGGTCCGGCAGCTGCGACCCGCTGAGCCGGCCGACCGCCCCGTTCACCTGCACGATCGAGTGGTCGGGGATCGCGACCGGCGTCCTCACCGCCACGGTGCGCATCCGCGCCAACTGACCCTGGCACCCCGACGCGCCGATGATCTACCACCGCACCGCCACCGGAGCGCACCGCCTGCCGGTCCGCATCCTCGCCGGCGTCGCGATGGTCGCGCTCGTCGCGCTGGGCTTCCTCGGCAGCCCGCCGCCGATCCACGCGCAGATCAAGTGGCAGGATCCGGTCTCGCTGCCCCCGCTCAACGGCAACGGCGGGAGCGGGCAGGCCGTGCCGACGCCGCTCAACGTGGAGCTCGATGGCGCGTTCCCGGTGTCGATCTCCACCCGGCCGACGCTCGTCTGGCGCAACGTGCCCGCCGGGACGGCGCAGGTCGCATTCAAGGTCGTCACGCTCGACTCCTCCAACCCGAAGGCGCTCTGGGCCAGCACCGTCGCCGTCGGCAGTGACGGCACGGCGCGCGTGCGGGTGTCCCCGGGCATCCTCCGGCAGGGGCGCACGTACGCGTGGACGGCGACGTCGGTGGAGGCACCGGCCAGGAGCGCCGGCCCCTTCAGCCTCACCGTCGACCAGCAGCGGGCGGGCGTGCAGCCGACCTGGTCGCTCGGCGGCGTCTCCGTCGCCGCGGTGACGGGGGAGCTGATCTACCGCTGGCGGGGACCGACGGTGAACGCGCTCTCCGGCCCCGTCAGCTGGACGCTCACGCAGCGCGCCACGACCATCGAGCAGCCGGGCCTGCCCAACGGCTGGTGTCTCGCCGTGTCCGGGACCAGCGGCTGGTCCACGCTCAAGCTCAACGCCGACGCCTCGGTGACGCTGATCAACACCGGAGGCGGCGCCGTCACCTACACCAAGCTCGGCAAGGGCCAGTGGCGACCCGCCATCGGCCGCTACGCCTCGGCCGGCCAGGCGACGCTGCTCACGCAGAACGCCGACGGCACCTTCACCGCCACCGACGGCAATCGCACCGCGACCGTGTTCTCCCGGCCGACCGTCAACGCCGACGGGCACCCGGTGAAGGTCTGGAACCTCGACGCGCCGACGATCCAGCAGTCGTGGGTCAACGGCCGGCTCACGGCGCTCATCGACCCGGTCACGGACAACGTCTCGTCGTTCATCTACGGCGGCGACGACGCCTGCGGCTCCAAGACCGACACGGGCTTCAAGACCGCGCCCGACGGGCTGCTCTGCGGCGTGCTCGACTGGTCGGGCAACGTCACGCTGCTGCAGTACGTCGACACCCCGACGGGCCCCCAGATCGGGCGGATCGTCTCCGCGCTCGGCACCGGCATGACGGCGCAGGTCACCGACATCGGCTGGGACAGGAGCGGCCGCATCGTCGAGACCCGCCAGCCCTTCGCGACGCGGGTGATCGCGTCGGGCGCGATCGCCGGGCTCGGCGCCAACGACACGCGCGTGCTCACGCAGGTCGCCTACGACGGGCAGGGGCGCGTCGCGCGCGTGACCGCGCCGCAGGGCCTGACCCAGAGCGGTGCGGTGACGACGCAGGGGTCCGCGCAGATCTCGTACGCGCCGTTCACCGTCACGGCGACCGGGTCCGGCGCCACGAGCGGGGTCGTGCAGGAGACGTGGACCGACCCGCTGACCATGGCGCGCACGAAGGAGCGGGATCCCCAGGGCAACGTCGTCACCTTCGAGTACAACGCCGACGGATCCCTGCTGCGCACCACCGACCAGTCCACCGGCACCGTCACGGAGAACCGCTACGACGCCCAGGGGCGCCCGACGGAGCAGATCGGGCCGACGCGATCCGGCGTCAGCAGCCCGACCGCGCCGCACACGCAGACCGCCTACGACCAGGACGTCAACGGCACACCGTGGACCGGGCTCGCCGTCCGCTACTGGGGCAATGCCGGCTTCAACGGATCGCCGGCGGGCGGCACGACGGGGCCGATCCTGCCCGGCACCACGGGCCCCGTCGCGACGCTGTCGATGAACTGGGCCGAGAGCCCGGTGGGCAGCGGTCCGTGGGCGGCCCGCCTGACCGGCCTGTACACCGCCAAGGCCGATGGCCGGCACGCGTTCCGCAACACGACGCAGGCCCAGCTGTGGGTCAACAGCGCGCTCTGCTCGCCCACCTGCAACGTCAACCTGGCGAAGGGGGCATCCGCCGCCGTGCAGATCGACGTCGTGGCGCCGATCGGCGGCGCGGCCGGGGTCAACGCGCTCGTCACCACGCCCGATGGCGTCACCGCGCCGATCCCGACGAGCGCGCTCGCGCCGAACTACGGGCTCGCCACGTCCACCACCGTCCGCGAGCACAAGACCGGGGTCGGCGTCACGGACCTCGTGTCGCGCGCGGTCTACGACCCGGTCACGACGCAGCTCCTCAAGACGATCGCGCCGTCGGGCGCGACGCAGACGCGCACCTACGAGCCGTACGCGCCGGCCAAGGGGCAGTGGGGGCGCTCGACGAGCGTGACCGACGCCTCCGGCAAGACGACCACCTCGTCGTTCT
>CAIUDO010000362.1 GCA_903897935.1 uncultured Pseudomonadota bacterium | reverse complement strand
GAGCGACTTCGTGCGTTGGGTCCTCGACCGCCTTCGACGCTCCGCAAGGGCGCTCGGCCAACCAGCCAGGCTTCAGACAAATGCACCGGCCAAGCTACCATCTCTGCGAGGTGCCGCTTGACGGAGCCCGATCTGCACCCGAATCGAACTGGGACAGGTCACCTCCAAGCATTGGAAGAACCGGACAACGCCGCCTCGAGCGAGCGCGCAACGACACACGCTCGACCCGCCCCGCGGCGCACGACACGATACCACACCGCGACCGATAGACGGCCCCCTCGCGCGAGGATGGAGCGTGGGCGCGCGCTACAGCGCTTGGGAGCCACCACCCGACCTCGGGACGCCTGCGAGCTTCAGCTCCCGGCGGCCGACTTGCCGAACGCGCCCACGAGCTTCTCGATCGACGCGGGCTCGAGGCCACGGATCGCGCTGACCATCTCGTCCGTGGGCTCGATGCCGTGGGCGCTCAGGGCGCCCTCTGGGTCGGCCACGAGGGTGGCGGCAAACCCCGGATCAGAGGTCAGCTTGTTCAAGAGCGCATCGAACTGTGACATGTCGCCTCCTGAGACGGACGAGCCTCGAATACCGCGGCGGCAGATTCGCCACCTTGAACCGAGACTCACGATCGACGGATCGTCCTCCTGGGCACCGCGTATTGCACCGCGACCAGGGCGCAAGACCCTGTGCGGTCCACGTAAGGTCAAGCCACACCGAGCCGTTCCCACGCGACGTGATCGCGTAGGCTGAACCCTGCAAACGGGCCGCATCCACTCCAGCAACCGGGGGAAGCGTGCTGAAGCCCGTGATCGACGCGGGTCCACCAACCTTGCCGGGGGATTCCGACTCGTTGACGGGCGCGACGGTTGGAACGAGCGTTCCTGCGCGTCGCTTGGCACGATATCCAGGGTGCACACGGTGGGGGTGCGCGCGGTGGGCACGTTGAGCGCCGAAGAAGCGGCATCCAGACTAGGCATCACGGTGAAGTCGCTGTACGCGTACGTCAGCCGCGGCCGGCTCCGCAGCGTCCCGGGGCCGGACGCCCGAAGCCGTCGCTACCTCGCCGACGAGGTCGACGCGCTCGTGAGCGGCCGCGGGCCCGACGCGCTCGACTGGGGCACGCCCGTGCTCGACTCGGCGCTCTGCTCGATCGTCGACGGCACGCTCCGGTACCGCGGGCGCGACGCGACGGCGTGGTCACGGACGGCCCAGCCCGAGGAGGTCGCGGCGTGGTTGTGGACCGGCGCCGACGCCGACGTCTTCGCCGTCCCCGAGCTGTCGCCGCCCCCGACGATCGGCGCCCGAGGCCGGGACCTCGATCGGCTCGCGGTCGCGCTCGCCGAGCTCGCGGCCCGCCCCGAGCCGACCGGGCCCTACGCGGGCGCGCGTCTGCTCAAGGTGGCCGCGCGGGTCGTCGGGGGCGACGGCGCGACGCTCGCTGAGCGCGTCGGGGCCGGGTTGTCCGCGGAGCACGTGGACCTGGTGCGGCGGGCGATGGTGCTGTGCGCCGACCACGAGCTCAACGCGTCGTCGTTCACCGCGCGGTGCGTGATCGGCGCGGGAGCGTCGTTGGTAGAGGCGGTCGGCGCCGGCTTGTACGCGCTGCGCGGCGCCCGTCACGGCGGCCTGACCGACCGCGCCGAGGCGATGATGAACGAGCTGGCGGGCCCGGACCCGGCGGGCGCGCTGGCGGCCAGGGCCCGGCGCGGGGACACGATCCCGGGGTTCGGCCACCGCTTGTACCCCAGCGGTGACCCGCGCTGCACCGCGCTGCTCGACGCGATGGACGGCCCAGCAGCGGACCTCGGCCGCGCCGTGGCCGCTGCCGGGGCCGAGCTGACCGGCCAGCAGCCGACCATCGACCTCGCGCTGGGGGTGCTCGCGCGCGCCGTGGGACGTCCCGGGTTCGGCCTGACGGTGTTCGCGGTGGGCCGCATGATCGGGTGGATCGCGCACGCCATCGAGCAGTCCGCGTCGGACCGCCTGCTTCGGCCCCGCGCGCGCTACGTGGGCCCCGACACGGCGCCGATCCCCGGGAGCCCCCGTTGACGCTGATCACTGCGGCCACCCGGTCGTTCGCGACCCTCACGATGGCGACCAGCCAGCTCTTGTTCTACGCTACCTGGATCGTCTACGCGGCGCTGCTGCCGGGACTCGCGGCGGTCGCCGGGCTGCCCGCCGAGTGGGTCGCGCCAATCCTGCTGATCGATCAGGTCCTGTTCTTTGTGTCGGATCCGGTGCTGGCGTGGCTCGGGGATCGAGGGCTCGCGCGGTGGGCCCGGGCGGCCCCGGCGATCGTGCTGGCTACCGCGGTGTCGAGCTTGTGCTTCGTCGCGATGGCGGTGCTGGCGCCGCTCGGCCCGGGGGGTCTGCTGGCCCCGCTCGTCGCGTGGGCGTTGCTCTCCGGGGTGCTGCGCGCGCCCGTCTACGCGCTGTTCCACCGCCACCTGCCGGCCCGCACCCACCCGTTCGGGCTCGCGGGCGCGACGGTGGGCGTCGGGCTCGCGCAGGCGTCGGCGGCGTGGATCGG
>CAIUDO010000361.1 GCA_903897935.1 uncultured Pseudomonadota bacterium | reverse complement strand
GACCTCACGCTCACAGCGCACGAGGTCGCCGCAGAGCGACCGGCCCCACTCGATCAGCTCCGACACCTTCATCGACGGCGCGACCTGAGACGCCAGCGCCGTGCGCGCGGTCGCGGCGACCATGCGTGTCATGAGCGCTTCATCTTGGTTTCTGGCCAGATCGACCAGGGTCTCTGCGACCTTGGTGTCCTCGCCCAACGCGGCGCCCGCTTCGGCGATACGCAAGCGGGCGTAGTCGCTAAGCTCGTTGCTTCCACGTAAACCGCGGTAGGCTGCTCGCGCACGCTCCGGATCGTCGACGCGCAGCAGGTGATCGCCGACCGCGGCGCGCGCCAGATCGATGTACGGCGTGCCCCGGAACGTCCGGACGACCGACGTGACGTCGTCGAAGGTGTCCGAGCCTTCGAGCCGAGCGCCCAACGCGGCCATCAGGAGCGTGTTCCTTCCATTGACATCGGCGATCGCGGCGTCTTCTTGACGCGCCTTCTCGTACCACCCGAGCGAGAGCTCGAGCTGCAGCCAGGCCGGGCTGGTGCGAAACGCGTACCGTGGGTTGGCCTCGAAGTCTTCGGCGATCACCACCCGCGCGTCGTCGCGGAACAGATCCCCCATCTCGACGAGCAGCCGTACCCGTTCGTCGTGCGTCAGATCCGGAGACGCCAGCTTCTCCTGTGTTTGCCGGAGGCGCGATTCGACGTCTTCGTGCGTCGTCGCGATCGTGCGCCCTTCGTCGGCGACCGTGGCCAGCGTCTCCCATGGGATGCCGCCGGGATCCATCGACCAGCGAGACCCCTCGTCGGCGCGCGCCGCTCCAACGACCAACACCAACGCCGCGATCATCGGTCACCCCCTGGCCGGCACCGACATCGCCTGGCGTCCGGCGTTCCGATCAAAGCGCCCACGGCCACACGAAGATCGACCCCGCCGCCAGCCCCACCTCCGGAGCACCGACGATCACCTCGTGACCACCGTCACCAGTGACGTCCCCGACCGTGATGGCGGCACCGAACCGGTCGCCGGTGGTGTCGGCGAGCCAAACATCGTCGGCGTCGTCGAGGCGGATCGTGCCGCCCCGACCCGCGTCGACCTGGTAAACGACCCCCTTGTCGCGCACCAGAGGCGCACCGATGACGAGCCCCTCCGAGGTTCCGGCCAGGGCCGAACCGGCGGCGTCGCCGTCGCCTTCGCCCACCGCCCACAGGTCAGCGACCACGTCGAGCGTCGCGAACGCGAACCCGAACGGGGCGTACACCAACGCTGCAGCGCCAGCGTCGACGCCGCCCCGATCGTCGCCCGGCACGCCCACCAGCAGGTCGACGGCGCCGTCGCCGTCCTGATCCGGCACGATCGCGACGGACGACCCGGCACGATCACCGGCATTCGACGCACCGAACTCAGCGTCGGCGGCGACGACTCCGAGCACCCCAGCGCGCACACCGTAGAACAACGTGACCGTCCCGGCATCGACGCCGCGCCGGGAGTCTCCGGGCGCACCGAGCGCGATGTCGTCGATACCATCACCGTCGAGGTCTCCGACCGCGAACGCCGCCCCGACCTCCTGGTCGTCTCCGAGGCCGACCACCGACGCCCAGCCCCGCTCGGCGCCGATGCTGGTCAGGGGCCCACGGTGCACGAACACCGCCCCGACGGTCGCGCCGGCGGAGGTCCATCCGGGCGCGCTGAGCACGAGATCCGCGGCCCCGTCGCCGTCCACATCACCGACCGCGAGCGCGCTCCCCGCCTCGAGCCCCGCCAGCTCGCCATCGAGCTGCGTCGAGCCCATCAGGACGTCGACCGTTCCGGTTGCATCGCCATCGTACAGGTACACACCACCGCCGTTGGCTGCCAGACGCGACGCGAACGGCGCGCCGATGACCAGGTCGGGCACCTCGTCGCCGGTGAGGTCGCGACCGCCAGCGACGGCCGTTCCGAGCCGCATGCCCGGCTCGGGCCCCTGAACGACCAGCGTGGCGTCCGCGCTGCCCTCTTCACCCACCAGCGGACCCTGGAACAACCAAGCGATCCCGACGTCCGCGCCGTGGCCGGGGCCGCCCACGAGCACGTCTCCGAGGCCGTCGCCGGTCACATCGCCTACGAAAGCGACCGCGCTCCCCATGAGTTGGCCCGACGCCCCGAACCGCTCGCCGGACGCCTCGTCGAGCGTGTGCACGGCGACCACGCGGCAGGTGTCGTCAAACCCATCACACTCCTGGTCGATGCCGTCGTCGCAGATCTCGACGATGGATGGGTTTACGGCAACGTCGGCGTCGTCACAGTCGCCCCCGACTTCGGCGAAGCCTGGCGCCAACGTACACGCGCTCTGCACGGAGCCGGTGCCGAACCCGTCCCCGTCCCCGTCGACGTAGACGGAGAACACCGCGTCGACCGGGTTGTTGTCGACGAGGCCGTCACAGTCCTCGTCCCCACCGCCGCACAACTCGTCAGCCCCGGCATTCACCGCGGGATCTGCGTCGTCGCAGTCACCCCCGACGTCCACCTGGCCGGGGGCCGCGATGCACGCTTCTCTCGGCAGCGCGTCGTCGCCGAAGCCGTCCGCGTCCCGATCCGGGTAGAACGTTTGCATGTCCACGGCTTCGTTGTCGATGACGCCGTCACAATCTTCGTCCCGGGCGTTGCAGACCTCGACGGCGTCGGGGTTGATCGCAGCCCGGGTGTCGTCGCAGTCACCGCCGGCGCGCACGGTGCCAGGGTCCGGCGTGCACGTCTGGTAGGCGGTCGCGTCGTCGCCGAACCCGTCACCGTCCGCGTCCACGTAGGCGAGCTGGGCGTCCGTCGCGTCGTTGTCTTCGTCTCCATCACAGTCATCGTCGCGCTGATTGCATAGCTCCTCGGCGCCTGGGTACACGGCAGGCGAGAGGTCGTCGCAATCGGTGTTGTCGGCGATGTAGCCATCGGGTGGCGCGCAGGCGACGACGAACACGGTCGGGTCGCCGAACCCGTCGGCGTCCCCGTCGGCGTACCACGTGAGCTCCGGGGCGTCGTCGACGACCGCGTCGCAGTCTGTGTCGACGCCGTCGCACGTGTCGACCGCGTCGGGGTGCACGGATGAATTTGCGTCGTCACAGTCTCCGGCGACCTGGACCGCGCCGCTCGGGGTGTCGCAGGAAGTGATCACCGCCGAAGCGCTGCCGAAGCCGTCACCGTCGCCGTCACCGAACCAGGTGTCGCCCGCGAGCTCGTCGACCTCGCCGTCGCAGTCTTGGTCCGCACCGTCGCACACCTCGAGCTGGCCGGGGTGCACCGCTTCGTCGCTGTCATCGCAGTCTTCGGACGCGACCCAGCCGTCCCCGTCGGCGTCGAGACGCGGCGCCGCCCTCTCGGTGGGCAAGCACCCCGCCAGCGCGCACCCGACCGCGAACCCAATGAGCAACCGCATCCGAACTCCCTACCCACGCGACGTTCTCGACCTAACCTCCCGCGTCGACGGGCGCTCCGGCCAAGCCTACGACCGTGACCTGCCCGACGGTCACGCGGCGCTCACCCGACGCCGGCCGCAGCAACGTGTCCCCGCCGCGCACGACGAACGAGACCTCGTGAGGCCCGGCTGACGCGCCCCGGGGCGGGGCGAGCACGACGCGCTCGTGAACGCGATCTCCGACGCGCCACCGGTCGAACGGCCAGGTGCCTTCGCAAGGGACGCCGTGGTGCCGCCAAGGGTCGCCCGGTCCGACCGCGCTCCAGGTGACGCTGACGTCGTCTGGGAGCGGCGCGACGACCCTCCACCACACGTCCACCCAAACTGGAGCCCCTAACGTTACTGCCGCGTCGCTCACACGCGCGGTTACCTCGAGGGCGCCGCCGAGGGTCATCACTGGAGCACCTTCCGGCGGCGGACCCGCGCTGCACCACTCGGGCCGCAGCGCCGGCACCTCCGAGCGCGGGGGGGGCACGAGCGCGGGCGCCTCGGGGAGCGCAGGGCCCGGCGCGGCGTGGGCGCGAACGTCGATCGCGGCCATCATGCGCCCGACCCGCACGTCGGTCCCGAGGGCCGCGGAACGCCCCGCGACACCCTCGAGGACCGGCCGAACCGAGCCGGCGTCGTCGCGTAGGACGCGCCCACGCGACTCGACGAAGCCGACCAGGTCGACCCGCGAGACCCCGTGCGCGTCGACGTAAAGGCGCGCCCCCCATGTCGGGCCGTCGACGCCGTCCACAAGGGGTGGAAGCCCAAAGATCACGGGACGACCATGATAGATGTCCACCGATGCGGGCGAGCTGCCGTCCGCCTCGACGATGACCACCCCGGCGCCAGCGTCGACGAGGGCATACGCGTCGACAAGCATGATACCAGCAGCGTAAACGACGTCCAGTACGCCGGGGTCCGGGCCTGCGTACGGACCCGTCGGTCGCTGCCGGTCGACGACGCGGGTGGCCGGCCCACGCGCGATCGGTACAGGCACGACGCCGTCGCCGGCGAACAGCCCCGCTGCAGCCACGCGCTCGACCGTCTCGGCGCGCCCCTCGGGCCCGGCGTCGTCGACGCGTGGGTCACCAAGAAGCACAGAAGCAACACCACTTTCACTGATGGTCGCCAGCGCGTCGATCGCGGCACGTCGCGGGCGTGCGAACGGTGCTTCCGGCCAGACCAGCCGCGCCCGGACGCTGGTCGCGCCCTCCCACGACACGACCCCGGGCGCGAGCGTGAGCGTCGCGCGGATCCCGTCCAGACCGCCGCCAGCCAGGACCGTAGGATCGACCGGGCCGAGAACGAACAAGGCGGAGGCGTCGCTCGCGCGGACCGGAGGCAGCGGCAGCTCGAGGGGCTCGAGTCCGTCGGGGCCTGCGCGCAGGCGCGTGGTGCCACCCTGCGCGGCGGCGCCAGGATCGAACGGCACGATGATGCCGGTAGGAAGAAGCGTATCGACATCAGGGAGCCCAGACCGCGCGACGTCCAGCTCGAACGCTGCGGACGACAAGACGGCGCCGTCCGAACAATCGTAGAGGATGATCCGCGCGGGGACATTCCCGGCAACAAACGTGGAAGGAACATGTCCGATCGAACGGTGGCGCACGATCGGGCGGGAGGCGACGCCCGGTTGGAGGGTGGCCGCGCCGTCGAGCAGCGGACGATCGTCGAGCACGAGGCCGCCTGCCTCGACGGTCACGCAAGGGTCGAGCGGCATCGCGAACGGCGGCTTCAGGAAGACCTCCGCGAGCAGGACGCCGCCAGAAGACACCGGATCTCGGACATCGATGCCGAGGAACACCGGCCCTGGGAGCGCGGCGGCCGTCGCCGGCACCTCCGCGACCGCGTACGGACCGGAGCTGGCGCCGTCGGCGGTGACCGCCAACCCGGGCTCCGCGTAAACAGGGCGCCCGAGCTGCGGGTCACCGACGAAGTATCGAGCTCGTCCATTGTTTGTCCCGAGGATCGTGCCCACGCTCTCCCTGCCGCTCACCTGCACGGGTGCGCCCGCCGCGTCGAACCCGATCGCGCGCGCGGCTCGGTCGGACGCGTCGTCGCACGCCAGGAGGAGGAGCGCCATCCAGCCCATCAGACGGGATCAGCCTGATCGGGGGCCTCTTCTTCTTCCTCCTCGTCGAGCAGCATCGCGCCGAGCGCCATGCACAGCGCGGGCACCTGCTCGGCGTACGGGATCGGCAGACCCGCGGCGCGCGCCGCGTCTACGACCAGGGCGTCGGGATCCGCGGCGGGTTCGCGGGACGGGAGCGCCTCGGCGACGCGCCGCAGGTGGTCGGACAACACGCCGCGATCGACGTCGCCGAACTGGCGGGTGACCGCGGACTCGACCGCGCGGGCGGTCGCGTCGTCGGCGCGCAAGCGGGCGACGAGGTTGGCCCGGGTGTCGGGCGCGAGCGCGCTCGCCTCGACCACAGCGACGAGAGACCCGAGGTCTTGGCGCGGTGGTGGGAACTCCAGCACGGCGCGCGCGCGCTCGACGCGGTCCAGCGCGACGACCACCGCGCCCTCGAGCGAGCGCGGGGGCGCCTCCGCAGCGGCGCCGTACGGGACGTCCGGAGAGACACCCGCGGCGACGCCGAGCTCGACGGGCAGATGCTCTGGGGGACGGTACTGACGCGGCACGCGCGCTCCTCGCTCACGCGCGTTGTATCGCGCGCACCTGTCGCTGGCGGCGCGGAGCGTTAAGCACCGAGCCAACGGCGGGTCGGGGTTCGAGCAACGCGCGATTCGGCCCGGTCCTTGGAGGGCGGCGTGTCGGGACAGTCGGCTGGATGGTCGGATCTAGAGGCGGTTCTCGCCAAGCCGATCGCGGAGCGGGTGGTGCCTCTGACGCGACTGGGCCGGCTGGCGCAGGGCGGCGCGGGCGACCGCACGGCGGTGGCGGCGGCGCTGGCCCAGATCGTCACGTCGGGCGCTGGCAGCACCGAAGAGCGCATGGAGGTCGGGGAGCTCCTGGCTGAGCTCGGCGATCCACGCCTTCATACGCCCGACCAAGCCGACTACTGGGCGTCGCTGACCACGGAGGACGGCACGTTCGAGATCGGTCGTCAGCCGGTCACGAACGCAGAGTGGAAGGTGTTCGTCGCCGAGGGCGCATACGAGCGGCCCGAGTGGTGGTCGGCCGAGGGGTGGGCGTTCGTGTCGTCGCTTACGGATCCGTGGCCCAAGAAGGCGGCGATGGCCGATGCGGCTGCGTTCGTGATCGACAACCAGCCGGTCGTTGGGGTGAGCTGGCACGAAGCGAAGGCGTACGCGGCGCGTCACGGCGCCCGGTTGCCGTTGTTCGACGAGCGGCTGTTCGCTACGCGCGGCCCGGCGAAGCGCCCGTACCCGTGGGGTTCGCCGTTCGGCAAGGGGAACGCGAACACGCGCGAGGAGGTGCTTGGTCGCCCGTGCGCGGTCGGGTTGTTCGTCAACGACCGCACGCCGGAGGGCATCGTCGACCTGGCGGGCAACGTGGCGGAGTGGACGGAGGACGGCGCTGGCGACGAGCGGTGGTTGCACCCGGGTTGTTGGGCTGACTCGTTCGAGTCGTCGTGGGCGAAGGCGCGGGTGTTGGTGCGTCCGACGCATCGGTCGGCGCGTCTCGGGTTTCGGCTCGCGCGCGGGGGGTACGGCGCATGACCTCGAGCGCGCGGTACCGGTTCGAGTTCCGGGTGTTGAAGTGGGCGGAGGGCTTCACGCGCATGATGTGCGGGGAGCGTCGTTCCATGTTCCTCGGCTTTCGCTCGGACGGCTCGGTGCGCCGGGTGTACCTGACGCCGACGGCGACGGGGTGGACGCCTGAGAAGCGCGCCGAGCTGATCGCGACGCACGGCTCGTGGTTGTTCTACACGCCGTACGAGGAGGGCGGCACGGGCTACCTGGAGTGGTCGGCGGTCGCGCAGGAGGTGTTGGAGCGCTTCCTCGACAAGCGCTTCGAGGCCACGGACTTCGTCGACGTCAGGACGACGAGCGTGCGCGACCGGTGGCCGGATACGTGGCAGGTCATCGTCGCGAGTTGACATCGGCCCCCGTAGCTCAGTGGATAGAGCAACTGATTCCTAATCAGTAGGTCGCAGGTTCGATTCCTGTCGGGGGTACCATTTCGAGCCGTAGCAAGAACTCGTCTGATTCGGTTCACATCCGCGACCGCGCCCCGCGCGAGGGTCAGACCGAGCGCCGGGTCCCCGTCCCTGCCCTCCTGACCGGGCAGCGTGTACGTCACCTCCAGGGTGCGCCCGGTGGCGCGGACGTCGCTGATCCACGCCTTGAGGAACGCGCG
>CAIUDO010000360.1 GCA_903897935.1 uncultured Pseudomonadota bacterium | reverse complement strand
TCTTCGCCTGCATCATGAGGAAGAACGAGAACAAGATGAGCCCGAACCCGATGGCCGCCAGCACCAGCAGCGCGGCAAGGACGGCAACAAGCAACATGTACGTCTGGTCCACGACGACCCCGCGCCACCATCGTACAACGTGTGGCGTGCCGGTGGGGCGTCTGCCACGATGAGCGGCGCCCGGTTAACCCCCAGACCGCCGGATCGTCCGTCCTTGGATCCGCGCGTTACCGTGGAGGACCCGTTGTCACTCGGTCGATTCGCCGTCCCGGCGCCCGTCAACGAGCCGGTGCGCGCGTACGCCCCAGGCAGCGTCGAGCGCGAGCGCCTCGCGCGCGAGCTGGACCGGCAGGCGTCCGTCATCGAAGAGATCCCCTGCGTGATCGACGGTCGCCACGTGTTCACCGGGCGCACCGTCGACGTCACGATGCCCGCCGCGCACGGCCACGTGCTCGCGCGGGTGCACCTCGCGGGCCCCGACGAGGTGAACGCCGCGGTGGACGCCGCGGAGCACGCCCGCCGCGAGTGGTCGGAGCTCCCTTGGGAGGAGCGCGTCGCGTGGATGCTCCGGTGCGCGGAGCTGCTCGCCGGCCCGTGGCGCGACGTCGTCAACGCCGCCACGATGCTCGGCCAGGGCAAGACGGTGCATCAGGCCGAGATCGACTCGGCGTGCGAGCTCGTCGACTTCTGGCGCTTCAACCCGGCGTACGCGCAGGAGATCTACGGGGAGCAGCCCCCCGTCAGCCCGACCGGGTCGTGGAACCGCCTCGAGCACCGCCCGCTCGACGGGTTCGTGCTCGCGGTCGCGCCGTTCAACTTCACGAGCATCGCGCTCAACCTGCCCACGGCGCCCGCGTTGATGGGCAACACCGTCGTCTGGAAGCCAGCGACCACCTCGGTGCTCGCGTGCTGGCACCTGCTTCGGCTGCTCGAGCAGGCCGGAATGCCGCCCGGCGTCATCAACATGGTGAACGGCCACGGCGCCGAGGTCGGTGACCTGCTGATCGCGCGCCCCGAGCTCGCCGGGGTGCACTTCACGGGCTCCACGGGCGTCTTTCAGCGGATGTGGTCGCACATCGGCGCTTCGATCGCAAACTATCGTCAGTACCCGCGCCTCGTGGGCGAGACGGGCGGCAAGGACTTCATCCTGGCCCACCCGTCGGCGGATCCGACGGCGGTGGCGGTCGCGATCTTGCGCGGCGGGTTCGAGTACCAGGGCCAGAAGTGCTCGGCGGCGAGCCGCGTGTACCTGCCGGCGTCGTTGTGGCCGGCGGTGCGCGACCAGGTCGCCGCAGGGCTCGCCGAGATGAAGCAGGGGGATCCACGTGACTTCTCCAACTTCGTGTCCGCCGTCATCGACGGCCGCGCGTTCCGCAAGCACGACGCGTGGCTCGGCGTGGCGCGGGCCGAAGGTGAGGTCGTCGCGGGCGGCACGTCGGACGGCTCGGTGGGCTGGTTCATCCGCCCCACGTTCGTGCGCGTCGACGACCCGAAGCACCGGTTGATGGCCGAGGAGATCTTCGGCCCCATCGTGACGGCGTTCGTGTACGACGACGCCCGGTGGTCGGACGCCCTCACCCTCGTCGACACCACCAGCCCGTACGCGTTGACCGGCGCGGTGTTCGCGAACGACCGCCGGGTCGTCGCCGAGGCCACGCGCGCGCTGCGGTATGCGGCCGGCAACTTCTACGTAAACGACAAGCCGACGGGCGCGGTCGTCGGCCAGCAGCCGTTCGGCGGCGGCCGCGCGTCGGGCACGAACGACAAGGCCGGCAGCCCGGCGAACCTGCGCCGCTGGACGTCGTCGCGCACCATCAAAGAGACGTTCGTTCCACCCACCTCCTGGCGATACCCCTTCCTCGGCTAGCCGTCGGAGGCCACGTTGTTCGTCCTGCTCGTGTGGGCATGCCAGCCGGCGCCCCTCCCGGCCGGCGCCCCCGACCGGCCCGACGTGATCTTCGTGTCGATCGACACCCTGCGCGCCGATCACCTGGGCGCGTGGGGCTACGCGCGCGACACGAGCCCGTTCCTCGACAGCCTGGCGTCGGCCGGCACCCGGTACGCCGACGCGTGGTCCCCCGCGCCGTGGACCCTGCCGTCGCACGCGACGATGTTGTCCGGCGTCTTGCCGTCGCGCCACGGCGCTATCGAGAGCGATCTCGCGTTGCCCAGCGACATCCCGTGGTTGCCCGAGGCGGCCCGCGCGGCCGGGTACGCGACCGGCGGCTTCGTCTCCACGCTGTTCGTCGGCGAACGATACGGGTTTCAGCGCGGCTTCGACGCGTTCGACGACTTCGACATCGACGACGAGAAGACGAACCTGCAAGCCACGGTCGACGCGGAAGACGTCACCGCGCGCGCGCGACGCTTCCTCACCGAGCGCGCGGACGGTGCCCCCGCGTTCTTGTTCTTGCACTTCTACGACGCACACTACGCGTACGACCCGCCCAAGCCCTGGAACACCCGGTACGACCGGGAGAGCGCGTCATCCGACCCGAAGTACAAGAACTACGCCTACTATCAGAAGCACCCCCTCGACGACGCCGCCCTCGCGCACCAGATCGCACAGTACGACGAGGAGATCCGCTACGTCGACGACACCCTGCGGGCCTTCGACGCCGCGCTACGGGCGGCGGGGCGCGAGGCCATTTGGGTCATCGTGGCCGATCATGGAGAGGAATTCGGCGAGCGCGGGAGCTGGGGCCACGGTCACACGTTGTGGCCGGAGCAGCTGCACGTGCCGTGGATCCTGGCGGGGCCGGGCGTGCCCACGCGGGTCGTCGACGCGCGCGTCGGACTCGAAGACGTCGCGCCCACCGTCGCGGCGCTGATCGGCGTGGACCTGCCCGACGCGGACGGTCGGCCCCGCCTCGGAGCCGGGCCGATCGGGGCCCGCGTCGCCGACACCAGCCGGTTCGACACCAACCTCGTGCGTTGGCACGATCCACCGTACGATCTGCACCTCGACCTGCGCACCGGCGCGCGCCACCTGTGCGACGTCGCCGCCGACCCGACGTGCCAGACCGACCTCGCGGCGACCCGCCCGGACGAGGTCGTTCGCCTGGAGGCCGGGTTCCGGGCGGCGCAGCCGATGGCGTGGTCCACCTCGATCAGCGGCGTAGCGACGTCACCGTCCGGCGCGTTCATCACTGCGAGCGGGGTCGCGCCGCGGCGCCTCGCCCTCACCCCGGGCGCCGCGTTCACCCTCCTGCCCGTCGACGCCGAGCTGGCCGTCGCCGACAGCAGCGGCGTCCGCCTCGGGACCTGGGCGGCGGTCGGCGGGGCGCGGCCCGACGACGGGGCGCCGGTCACCTGGAGCGGCGGTGGCGTCGCACCTCAAGAAGTATCGTTGGATGCAGCACAACGCGCGCAGTTGGAGGCGCTCGGGTACGTGCACGAGGAGGAGCCATGACCCGCTTGGAAGCCCGCCTGATCGGCGAGATCGCACGCCTCAGCCGCGCGTGGTCCCTCATCGAGCCCGACGACCACATCCTCGTCGCCATCTCGGGCGGAAAGGACTCGTGGGCGATGCTCCACCTGCTCGAGCGGCTCCGCGGCCGCGTGCCGTTCACGTTCACGATGACCGCGGTCAACCTCGATCAAGGCCACCCGGGGTTCCCCGCCGACGTCATCCGCCGCTGGCTCGACCAGCACGGGTTCCGGCACCACCTGGTGGCCGTCGACACGCTGAGCGTGGTGCTCGAGAAGCTTGCGCCTGGGTCGACCCAATGCTCGTTGTGCTCCCGACTTCGGCGGGGCATCCTGTACACGACCGCCCAAACGCTTGGGTGCAACAAGATCGCGCTCGGCCACCACCGGGACGACGCCATCGAGACGCTGCTGCTCAATCAGCTCTACGCGGGGCAGACCAAGTCGATGCCGCCCCGCCTCCGCTCCGACGACGGCCGCAACGTGGTGATCCGCCCCCTGCTCGCGTGCGACGAGGCTGACCTCGCCGAGTACGCTGCCGAGATCGGGGCGCCGATCATCCCGTGCGACCTGTGCGGATCCCAAGAAAACCTCCGGCGAAAGCGCGTCAAGCGGCTCATCGCCGAGCTGTCGGCAGAGAACAACCACGTCCGGTCGAACCTGTTCGCGGCCCTCGCGAACGTTCGCCCCAGCCACCTGATGGACCGCGACCTCATCACGTCAGGTCCGCACGGCGACGGTCCCGGCGAGGCGTTCCTCGACGAAGCGAGCTTATGACCAGCGCCCCCGACGCCGTCCCTGGGCTGGTGCGACGCGTGCTCGCTGCGTGCCGGGCCGTCGGCGGCGAGGCGTTCCTCGTCGGCGGCTGCGTGCGGGACGCCTTGCTGGGCGTGCCCGTAAAGGACTGGGACATCGAGGTGTTCGGCCTCCCGGTCGACCACCTCTCAGCCGCCTTGGCGCCGCTCGGCCGCGTCGACGAGGTGGGGCGCTCGTTCGGGGTCCTCAAGCTTCGAAAGGGTCCGCTGGAGCTCGACATCTCGGTGCCGCGCCGTGACACACGCGTCGGCGTCGGGCACCGCGGCATCCAGGCCACCGCCGACCCCACCATGACGACCACCGAGGCGTGCCGGCGGCGCGACCTCACGATCAACGCGATCCTGATGGACCCGGAGACCGGACGGATCGTCGACCCGTTCGGCGGCCGCGCCGACCTCGAGCGCCGCGTGCTCCGCGCCGTAGACGCCCAGACGTTCCTGGAAGATCCGCTCCGCGCCCTCCGCGTCGTCCAGTTCGCCGCCCGGTTCGGCTTCGAGGTCGACCCAGGGCTCGTCCGGCTCGGCCGGGCCGCGGCGCTCGACGAGCTGCCGAACGAGCGGGTGGAAGGAGAGTGGCGCAAATTTCTCGTTCGTGGGCGGCACTTGTCGCGGGGCCTCACCTACGCGCGCCAGGCCGACCTGCTCGCACGGCTGTTCCCTTCGCTGCAGGCTCCCCCGGACCTCGGCGCAGCGCTCGACCGCATGGTCCCGGTGCGCCCGCCGGACCCCATCGACGCGTACGTCGTCGCGCTCGCTACGTGGCTCGCGCCGGGGCCGCACGAGGCCGCGGTTCACGCGCTCGATCGCCTCGGCGTCAAGCGGATCGGCGGCGTCAATGTCCGCGACCGCGCGCTCGCCGCGCGCGCGCATCACGCCGACCCGCTCACCACCGACGCCGAGCTGCGGTGGTTGTCCACGCGCGCGCCAACGCGCGCGACCCTGGCCGTTCGGGAGGCGTGGTCGGGGACGCCCTCCCCATGGGCGCGCTGCGCCGCGCTCGGCCTCGACGACGGTCCGCCCGCGCCGCTGCTGCAGGGGCGAGACCTCGCTGGGTTGCTGCAACCCGGTCCCGCGATGGGCAGAATCCTGGCAGCGACGTACGCCGATCAACTAGACGGGGCCATCACCGACCGCGACAGCGCGCTGGCCCGCGCCCGGGCCCTCATCGAGCTCATGACCTGAGCCACCCGTCGACACGCGGGCCGCGCGACGCGGCCCAGCACGGTCAGCCGCCCGTCGGCGCCGTGGTCTCGAGGTTGCCGCAGAAGCAGTGCTCTTCGTTACAGTCCTTGTCGTCGGACTCGGCGTTGCACCACGCCGCGAGGCTGTTCTCGCCCGTCGCGGCCACCGACGCGCAGTACGACAGCTCGAAATCAGCGTTGTCCGTGTAGGGCTCCCCGATCTCACCCGGGGGCGCCGAGTTCGGATCGAGCGTCTCGCTGCCGATCACGCACTCTTCGTTCGGCTGGCCCGTGAGCGTGAAGATGTCCTGGCAGCTGCCCTCAGCCAACAACAGCCCGTACGCCAGCCGATCGTCGTCGATCGGGGTGGCGAACGTCTCCAACGCGACGAGGTAGTTCACGCCCGGCTGGGTGTTCGACAAGTCGCAGTACTCGGGGAACCCGCGACCCATGTGACCGCCGGAGGGGCCGTCGCTGTAGGAGATCGTGCACTCGTTGGCGGAGATCGGCACGACGTTGCCCAGGCTGTCCTCGTACCGGACCTGGAACGTACCCATCGCCTCGCCGGGCGACCCGTTGTAGAACACCGCGAGGCCGGCCTCGACGTCGAGGTCGCCGTCGTCGAACGGGTTGTCCGGGTATGCGAAGTCGGCGTTGCCGTAGATCGGCGACAACGACTGCACCCAGTAGGCCGCCTCGGGATCGACCCAGACACAGACCGTGCCGCCCGTGCCCTTGAACGTGAACGTGACGCCGCCGACCTCGGGCGTGCCGGTCGGACCGACCTCGCCCCGGTAGACGTTCGCCGCGACGTCTTCCGCGGTCTCGATCACCGCCACCGGCAGCTCACCGAGATCCTGGATCGCGTCCAAGCCCTCGACGGAGCCCGCGAACAGCCAATCACCGGTGTAGTCACAGCCGGCGCTCGCCATCAGGAGCAAACCAACAGGTACGACCGTGCGTACGTGGCGCATCGTCACTCCACCAAGAAGTCGATCAGGAGTTCGGGGGTCTCGTCGGCGCTCTGGTACGTGAAGCCGGTGCTGGCCACGTAGTCGCCGCGCTCGATGTAGTTGGACGGGAAGTTCAAGAGGTTGTCGTAGAGCGTGCCGCCGTAGAAGTCGGCGTCGTACTCGGCGACGTTGAAGCCCTCCGTCGGATCGCACGTGCGGAACGACTGGTCCGCGGGCGACGGGGCGTCCATCCAGCCCCACAGCGAGAACCCCTCGACGAAGTCCTGCTGGAAGATCGTGAACGGAGCTTCGAAGGCGCCGTCGGACCGCTGCACGAAGTCGAGGTCCTTCTCGTCGATGACGCCGTCGTCGTTGCGGTCTTCGTACGCCGTGATGCGCACCTCGGAGTCCTGCGTGACGAACAGCAGGTCGTAGCACTCCTGCTTCAGCCAGTCGCCCGACGGCACCTCGACGCCCGAGGAGTCGGTGACCGGGTCCTTCACGACGTCGCGGAACCATTCGACGATGGCGTCGTAGTCCATGAACCGGCCCGACACCGTCTTGCAGGTCAGGAACTCGACGCACGCGAACCGGACGTCGCCGACCGCGGTGCCGCCGTAGGGGTAGGTGTCGCCCGGCACGTCGGGATCGATGATCGGACCCATCTCGGGGTGCGGGTACGCGAGCACGTTCGCGTCGACCGACGCGTAGAGCCCAAGGTAGATCGGCCCGATCACGCGCGTGTCGGTGACGGTCTGCTCGGTGCCGTCTTCGTACGCGAACGTGCGGGTGGCGGCAGCCTCCGGCACCACGATCGTGCCGACCATGTCCTGCACGATGATGCCTTCGTCGTACGTGCACGCGGCGAGCGGCAGAAGAAGGAGCGCAGAGCGGAGCCCGTTGGAACGAAGCGGATGGTTCATGGCGGCGTCCTCGCTCAGAACTCGTACCGAACGCCGAGCTGGATCTGGAGGGGATCCTGGCGGGAGGCGATCAGCATGCGGTTGTTGCTGTAGAAGGTGGCCCAGAAGCTGTCGGGCGTCTGGAAGTTGAACATGTTGAGCAAGTCGAGCTGGAGCTGCAGGGTGCCGCGGCGCACATCGATGTCCTGGTTGAACTTCACGCTCGCTTCCCAGAGGCCCGGCCAACGGGTGTAGATGCCGCGATCGAAGATGCGGAGGGAGTACCCGAAGTCCTTCTCGGAGTAGTAGAAGCGCTCGAGCGGCGCGCCGCTGTAGTAGGTGACCAAGAAGCCGATCGTCTGGTCCCACGGCTCGGTCGGCAGCTGCCAGTAGCCGAACGCCTTGACCACGTGGTTGCGGTCCGTGAACTGCGGACCGTAGTTGTACTGGGACTGCGGGTCGTTCGCGAACGAGCCGCTGAGCGAGCTCTGCGAGGTGCCGAGCGAGTTCGCGTAGGTCCAGGTCAGGCGCGCCGACCACCGCTTCGCCTGCAGCTTGTCCAGCGTGAGGTCGTACTGGATGTAGTTGCGGCGAGCGAGCTGCGGGGTGCGCAGCCGGGAGATCGTGTTGAACGGATCCGAGAAGCGCGAGCCGATGATGGCCGAGCCGTCCTCGTCGTAGATGACGTTCAGCTCGTCGTACTCGAACAGGTACCGGGTCATCTTGTAGACGAGGTTGTTGCGGATGGCGACGTCAGGGATGAGCTCCCGCTCCACGATGAGCAGCAGCTCGTCGACGCGCGGCATGAGCAGGTTCTCGTTCGCCACGTTGTCGTTGCCGCGTGGGACGTCGAACGCGAGCGCCTGGTTGTTCGAGGTGTACTCGCCGTTGATTTCGCCGTAGACCAGCTTGAACCCGTAGGAGGCGCCGGACACGAACGACGCGACACCGAGGTTGGAGCTGTCGTTGAAGCGGCCGTACCCGCCCGACACCTTCGACTTCTGATCGCCGAATGGATCCCACGAGAAGTAGGCGCGCGGCGCGAGCAGCATGCCCTCGACGACGGGCTCACCCAGGTCGTTCCGCTGGATCGAGCGGTCGAAGCGAGCGCCACCCTTCAGGGTCAGGTTCGGAACGACCTTCCACGCGTCCTGGATGTAGGTCGACCACTGCGAGCCGGTCGTGCGGTACTTGATCGGGCCGGTCGTCTCGACCGCGTACCAGTTCACGAGCGTCTGCGGATCGTACGGGAGGAGGTTCAAGTCCACGTAGTAGACGTTGCCCGTGTAGCCCTGGATCGTGTCCCACACCGTCTGGTTCACCTCGACGCCCGCGCCGATGTCGTGCGTGCCGAAGGCGCCCGCGTCGATCGAGACGATGTTGAGCTTGGTGGACGCCTGGTAGCGGAACCGATCGTCGAACGTGAAGTACGGGTAGGTCACCGAGTCGTACGCGCCGAAGCTGCCGAGGCGGCCCGGCGTGGTCCAGTCCGTGTTGTTCTCGAGCTCGCCCGGCTCGCACGGGTGGTATCCGAGGTTGCGGTTGTGCGTGCAGGGCACCGAGCCGACCTCGATGAACGACTTCTGGAAGACGAACGCGGTGTCGAGGTTGGCGTCCGGGGTGAGGAACCACTGCCACCGCGCCTGGGTGACGACGCCGCCCTGCGCTTGGCGACCCTGCGCTTCGGGGCGCACCGTCTGCGTGGTCTGGTCGGTGTTGTCGATCACGGTCGGGTCGAGCTGGATGAAGGTCGTGAAGCGGTGCTCGGAGGACGGCTGAACGGTCAGCTTCGCGAGGACGTAGTGGGCGTCGTAGTCGCGCGGGACGTCGATGCCGATGTTCTGGATGAGGCTGCGGGCGTGCTCGTACGACACGATGAACCACGCCTTGTCGCGCACCACCGGACCGGACACCTTCCCGGACACCGTGATGATGCGGTAGCTCTGGTCGAACGCGCTCGGCGCGAGCTCGAAGCCGTCAGCCGTGAAGCGACCATCGATGCGGGGGCCCCAGTTGCCGTTCAGGTAGAAGAACGAGCTCAGGAACTCCAGGTTGTTCGTGCCGCTCTCGGTGACGAGGTTGATGATGCCGCCGAGGCTGACGCCGTACTCCGGCATGTAGCCGCCGAGCACGACCTCGATCTGCTGAATGGCGTCGTAGTTGAAGTTCACCGAGAACGTGCCGGTGACCGGGTCGGTGATGTTCGCGCCGTCGAGCATGTACGTGTTTTCGTTGGTGCCCGCGCCGGCCATGTTCGGGTTGCCGTACCCGATGACGCCCGCCGCCATGGTGACCGCAGACTGGTAGTCACGGCCCGTCGGGATGTTCTGCAGGTAGTCCTTCGTGAGGACCTCACCGATGGTCGTATCTTCGACGTCGATCGTCTTCTGACGGACGACCTCGACGACCTCGACATCCGAGCTCTCTTCCGGGAGCGAGATGTTCTGGACCATGGTCCGGTTGACCGAGATCTGGATGCCCTTGAGCGTCACCGCCTTGAAGCCCGTCTTGGCCGCGGTCAGCTCGTACTCGCCCGGCAGGAGCTGGACGAAGTTGAACGCGCCGTTCGCGTCCGACACGCGCTCCTGGGAGCCGCCGATCATGCCCACGCCGGAGAGCGTGACCGTGACGCCCGGGATCGGGAGGCCGGTGAGGTCACTGGTCACGCCCTTGAGCGCGCCGGTGGTCGTTGCGAATGCCAAGCTCGCGTGCAGGAGCGCCACTACCATGGCGATTGCGGGCAGAGCTCCCCCCAGCAGGCGCGCGATGAGCGAGCGGGCTGGGGGCGCGTTGTGGGCCTGGCGCTGGGATCCAGACATGCCTTTGACGCCTCGAACTGGAGTAGAGTACAGGGAAAACGCTAACTTTCGGCGAAATCGGCCCCACGTGGGGGTAGACGCGCGGACAGCTAGGGGTACAAGACCGGACGCCGGAAGTCAACCACGTTCGGTTCGATGATGAAGGACTCGCGCTTGGTGGCGGATGATCGGCCGAAGCGCGCCCGTGATCCATCGAGGGCGAAGTTGCCGTTGAGCAGCGCTGCGAAAATGCTATAAGGGGCGCGTGGCGAGAGCTGCCCTCATCGGAGAGATCACATGTTGCGAGCAGGTCGAAGCATCGTCCTTGCCGTCGGGCTCGCGTTCGGAGCGTTCGCCGCGCCGAACGCGTCGGCGACGACGCTGGCGGAATTGACGGTCGAGCAGATGACGGACGCGTCGACGTACATCGTGCGCGGCACCGTCGGTGAGGTCTGGACCTCGGTCGACGAGCGCGGCTTCGTGTGGCCGCACGCCGAGCTCGCCGGGCCGGACGTCTTCAAGGGCCCGGACACTCCGAAGGTCCTGGTCGTCGAGACGCCCGGCGGCATCACGCCGGACGGTCAGGTCACGCAGGTTCACGCGGCGGCGCGGTTCTCGACCGGCGAAGACGTGCTGGTGTTCCTCGACAGCATCCGGGGCGGGACGAGCCTCACGCCCGTCTCGATGTTCCTCGGCAAGTACAACGTGCGGCGCGCGCCCGGTGAGGACGCCAGCTACCTGATGCGCTGGCACGGCAAGCCGCTCGAGAAGTACGACGGGCGGTTCCTGCCCCACCCCGAGCCCGCGAGCCGGATCGGCCTCGACCAGCTCATCGGGCAGGTCGAAGCACGCCTCCAGGTCGGCTGGGACGGCGCGCCGATCCCCGGCATCGCGCCCGAGAAGCTGCAGGTCGTCAACGCCCCCGAGCGGAGGATCCGCTGATGTCCACGCGCAATCTGCTCGCTCTGACCGCGCTCGCCGGTGTCGCCTTCCCTTCTACCGCCATGGCCTGGGAGCACACCGGTTGGGCGTGGAACCCGCTCGAGATGCCGCTCACGTACATCGTCGGTAACGACACCGTCTTCGAAGACTCGATCGACGCCACGGTCGACGGCGAGCCGTACGAGGTGTGGGTCGCGAAAGAGTCGTACAGCGGCTGGCAAGACGCCACGTGCGCCGAGTTCACGCATGAGTTCATCGGCACCACCACCGAGAACTACGACGCGCGCACCTGGGACGGCCAGACCCACATCACCTACGACGACCCGGGCGACGCCGAGGCGGCGGGCGTGCTCGCCGTCACCTTCACGTTCCCAGGCTCGCTCGAGGCCGGCGAGTTCGCGTTCAACAAGAACGGGAACGCCTACTACTGGGCCGAAGACAGCGACATCGTCTTCAACAACGACGTCGACTTCGGCACCGACACCGACATCGATGCAGGGCTCTGCCTGGGCGAGTCCTCCATGGAGGCGGTGCTCACGCACGAGGTCGGCCATTTGCTCGGAATGGCGCACTCTTGCGAAGATGGCGACGTCTGCTCCGACTCGCTGCTCCGCGAGGCGACCATGTACTGGTCGGCCGGGCCGTGCGACACGAACGGGTCAACCATCTCGCAGGACGACATCGACGGCCTCACGGCCCTCTACGGCCCGTTCGCGACCTTCGAGTGCAGCCACGAGCTCGACCCCGAGAGCCCGGACACGATCGCGCAGGGCAACGTGCCCTTCGACCTCAAGTGTGCGATCGTAACCGACGCCTCCGAGGAGATCTCCGGTGCGAGCTGGATCTTCGGCGACGGCGGTACGTCCGATGAGCTGAACCCGAAGCACACGTACGACGTGCCGGGCAACTACTCCATCGAGGCGTGCTTCGACGGCGTTCGAGACACCTGCGGCGAGTGGGAGTACTGCTACCGCAAGATCGGGTACGTCCGGGCTTGTGGTGTGCCGGAGCCGGAGTTCACGATCGAGCACGTCGATGGCCTGACCTACGCGCTCCGGAACGAGTCGGACGTCTCCGTCTACGGCTGCATCTACGAGATCCAATGGGACGTCTTCCAGGGTGACACCATCATCTCGTCGCTCAACGCGTGGGAGCCGCAGATCACGTTCCCGAGCGAAGGCGACTTCAAGATCGTCCTGAACCTGGGCGGCCCGGCGGGCACGGGCGCCGCGGCGCTCACCGTCACCGCGGAGGACTACGCGGGCGAAGGGTACGGCTGCAACGCCGTCGGCGGCGCGGTTGGCGGCCTGGGCTGGCTCGTCGGCGTCGGCTTGGTGGTGGCGCGCGCGCGTCGCCGCAACGACTGAGTCTGGCGGCCGTGTGGTGGCCGATGCGGCCGCGGTGGGCTCCCATCGCGGCCGTTCTCGTTGCATGTCAGCCCCAGGAAGAGCCCTCAGAGGCTGATCCTGGCTCGACGCGGTCGTTGCTGCACCTCGAGCCGGTGGCGCTCTCGGTCCCGGCCGACAGCCGGTCCGGCGTAGCCCCGCCGACCGAGATCCCGCTCGGCGACGACTGGAGCCGGGTCGGCGGCGCCGACGGGGCATCGCTTTGGGAGGTCGCCCTCCCCTTCCGCCCGCGCGCGCTGTTCTTCTTTGGCCCGCTCCCGGGCATGACCGTGCGCGACGCCACCGGCGCGCGGCTGCCCCATCGGAACGACCGCGAGCCCGGTGCGCGCTCCTGGAGGTTCAACGCCCGCTCCCTCACGGCCGCCCTGCCCGCGGGCGAGGCGCCGCCAGGAGCGTTCACGGTGGTGTACCCGCAGGCGACCGAGCGTGAGCGCCGCCTCAACCGCGCGTGGTCAGGGGCTGCGAGCGACCTCGACTTCGCGCGGGCGTCGTTGCAGGTCGGGCCAACGACCCGGTCGGGGCTGCTGTTGCCGGCGCCGGCCGAGATCGCCTGGGAGGTCACCGTGCCGCCGCGCGGAGCTTTGTTGGCTTCGTTCGGCTTGATCCCGCCTGAAGTCGTCGACGGCCCTGCGTCCGACGGCGCCGACGTGGTCGTCGACATCACCGCGGACGGCGTCACCGAGCGCGTGTTCACGACCCACGTTGATGACGCGACGTTCCCTCGCTCCCGCGTCGACCTGTCGCGGTGGGCGGGGCGGGACGTGCGGCTAACCGTCCGCTCGGATCCAGGGAGCTCCTCCGCTGCCGACTACGTCTTCATGGCCGACCCCGTGCTGCAAGCGGATCGAGCGAGCCCGCGGCGCGTCGTGATGATCTTCGTGGACACGCTACGCCCCGATCACCTCTCGACGTACGGCTACGCACGCGACACCGCCCCCTCGCTCGACCGGTTCGCCGCCGGCGCGGCGCGCTTCACTGCCGCCCGCTCGGTCGCGCCGTGGACGTTGCCCTCGACCCGCGCGGTGCTCACCGGCCGCCAGCCGGAGGAGTGGGACGGCGCCCAGACCATCGCCGAGCGGCTCGGCGCCGAGGGCTGGGCCACCGCGATGTTCGCGGGGAACGTCTATCTTTCGTCGAATTTCGATATGGATCGCGGGTGGGGCACACACCGCGTCGAGAACAAGCCGTCCGCCGAGACGCAAGTCGCGCTCGGTCGCGCTTGGCTCGACGAGCAGTCTGGCCGCGACGCCCTGCTGCTCTTGCACTTCATGGACGCGCACCTCGACTATCGGGAGCCGATTGGGTGGCGCTTCACCTACGCCGGCGCCGCGCCCGCCGGCCTCGGTGAGCGGTTCACCCGCGGCGAGGTCGTGCAGGCGCGCCTCGACGAGGCGGGGCGCCAGCACGTGCGGGACCGGTACGACAACACCATCCGATACGTGCACGACCAGCTCGATCCCCTGCTCTCGGCGCTCGCGCCCGACGACGTCGTCGTCTACTTCTCCGATCACGGCGAGGAGTTTTGGGAACACGGCGGCTACGAGCACGGCCACACGCTGTACGACGAGCTGCTCCGCGTGCCGCTGGTGATCGACGGTCCCGGCGTGATGCCGTCGGTCATCGACACGCCGGTCACGCTGCTCGACGTCGTCCCGACGATCCTGGGCCTGCTCGCGATGCCGCCTGCGCCGGGGATCGACGGCGTCTCGCTCGCCCCCGCGCTGCGCGGCGAGGGTCCGGCGCCCTCCCGAGACGTCGCGTTCGGCCGCCCGTTGTACGGGTACGAGCGGTGGGGGCTGCTCCACGAAGGGGTCAAGTTCACGACGACCGAGGGGCGCGTCGAAAGGTTCGACCTCGCTTCTGACGCGGGGGAGACCAACAACCTCGGCCGCGCCGGCGACGACGGTGAAGCCGCGTGGCTCGCGCGGCTAGGCGTGGCGCTCGGGCGCCCCGCCGTGCGCGCGCTCCGCCTGGTACCTACGCGCGCGCCCGCGAGCGGATCCGCCGACCTCGTCGCGTCGGTGACCGTGCCCGCCGGCATCGCCGCCGCGTGGGTGGGCTCGGACCCGACGATGAAGTCGGCGGCGGAGGTTCAAGTAGACGGTTCCACGGCCAAGATCACGTGGCCCGCCGGCTACGCGGGCGTCCGAGAGGTGTGGCTGCTGCCCGCAGCGGCCCTGGCCGACACGATCCCGACCCTCTCGATGACCCTGACCCTGAAGGGTGAGACGGTGACGGCGTCCCCGGCGCCCGGCGCCAGCGCCACCTCCCGGACCCCGCTCCTGCGCGGCACCGTCGGCGGGCGCGCCGTTCAGGTGACCACCGGCATCTCGCCCGCGCCGAGCGCCGACGCCGGGCAGATCGCCGGCTTCGATCCCGAGCTCGCGAGCATGTTGAGCGCGCTCGGCTACACCGGAGAATAAGTCCGGTTCAGGCTGGGACCTGGTACAGCACCAGCGTGACGTTGTCCTTGCCGCCGCCGTGATGGGACGCCCGGACCAGCTCCCGCGTCGCGAGACGCAGGTCGTCGTACGTGTTGAGGATCGCCTCCATGTCGCGATCCTCGACCTCGCCCCACAAGCCGTCGCTGCACATCAACAGGCGATCGTTGACCTCGAGCTCCACCTTGAAGATGTCGATCTCGACGTCGCGTTCGGTGCCGACCGTGCGCAGCAGGATGTTCGAGTGCGGGTGGTGCCGCGCCTCCTCGGCCGTGAGACGGCCCCGCTCCACCATCTTGGCGACGAGGCTGTGGTCGCGCGTGAGCTGGTGCAGCGAACCGTTGCGTAGGAGGTACGCGCGTGAGTCCCCGACGTTCGCGAGGAACGCGACCCGGTCGTCGATCACGAGCATGGACACCAGGGTGGTGCCCATGTCCGACCCTTTGCTCTCAGCCTGCTCCTTGACCGTGTTGTTCGCCGACTGGAACGCCTCGTCGAGCAGGTTCTCCATCGCCTCGACCGGAGGCGGCGCGGTCGCTTCCCGGTGGCCGGCGACGCGGCAGATCGTCTGCACCGCCAGCGACGACGCGATCTCGCCACCGTCGTGGCCGCCCATGCCGTCCGCGACGACGAACAACGCCGACCGGTCCGAGAGGCGCCGCCAACCCCAGAAGTCTTCATTGAGCTGACGGGTCAGGCCAACGTCGGTCATCGCCGCGATGTTGCCGCGCGCCGGGAGGGCCGCGAACGCGTCGTATCGGGACTCGACCTCGCGACCGAACAGCGTCGGGAGCGCACCGGAGGCCTCAAACTCCTCGAAGAAGCGCGCGATCGGCTCGGCCTCGACGTCGCAGTAGCGGCGCAGCAGCTCGGCGATCGCGGCGACGATGTCCCGGCGCTCGTCCTCCGGCAGCGGGTCGTCTTGGACGGATTGAACCTCGAGATCGTACAGCCGCACCGTGCCGTCGGGGCTGATGAGCAGGTTCGCACGCGTGAGGCCGGCCAACCGCACGCCGTTGACGATCAAGAACGCGACGGTGCCGGTCAGACGCATCGCAAGGTTGAGGACGCGGTCCGCTGGGAGCGGCGACGCCTCGTCGACCATCAGGCCTTCGCCATTGTAGGGGACGATCGAGAGCAATTGGTCGTCCTGACGGATCACCTCGACCGGCCACGCGATGCCCTGATGGGAGAGCTGCCGCCGCGCGAACTTCTCATACGCGTCGAACCGCTCGCGCACCCACCGCGACGACATCAAGAAGCGCCGATCCCGAAAGGCCGCGCCGCACCCGAGGCACTGCGCGCTGGAACGCGGCGTGGTGGACGTGCCGCACTCCCAACAGCGCCGGTGCGGCACGTCGGGACGGTGGTCGTTCACCAGGTAGAACATCCGCCCTTCGGCGAGCCGGACCAGCCCTTCGACCGTGAACAGGTCGGTGATGCGCGTGCCGGGCGGAAAGTGAGGGGGGCGTTCGTTCAAAGCGGCGTCCTGGATGCGCTCCTACTCTAGCGGACGCGCCTCACACACGCAGCAACCACGACACACCTCGTAAGGAGGCCGTTTCATCGTACGTAACGCGCAGGTGGGGCCGCTGCTCGCGGCGCGGCCTGGCGACGGGAGATGAGCAGCGGCCTCGGTGCCTGCCAAAGAAAGCCCCGTGACACTCGCGTACCGAATCCACGAGGCAGGATGACGATGCGCACCAACCCCTGGGAGCATCGTATGAGGGCATACCCGATCATCGGCGTCGTGGCTGCGTTGTCCGCCGCGACGGGCTGCGTCCCCACCGTAGACGAAGGCGACACCGCCGCCGAGGCCACTGCCCCGACCCAGCCGTCGGAGCCGCCGACCAGCCCCGCGCGCAGCTGCGACGCGGGGCCCGAGGATCTCGGCGCCTGGTACGGGATCCTCGACCCCGCCGTGGTCGAGCCGGAGCCGCTCGACGAAGACGCCGGGATCACCGCGGTCGCCGCCGAGATGCCGGCAGAGGACTACGGCTACGCGACGATCGACCTGCTCGTGGACGGCGCGGTCGTGACCCTGGTGGGCGACGATCCGACGCGCAACTTCTGGCTCGAAGACGGCGCGATGGCGATCCGCGTCGCCCTCGACGTCCCGCTGGAGGCCGCCCCCGCCCCGGGCGACGTCGTCGTGGTCGCCGTCGGTTCGATCCGCAACGTGCAGGGGCAACCGAACATCTCGCGGATCGACACGCTCGCGGTCCGCGCCAGCGACGCCGGCGTGCCGGTGCGCGAGTCCGGCGTGATCGACCACACCGTCGAAGGGGCGGCGGTGCACCACGCCTACGGCACCATCACCGAGCGGCTCACCGGGTGCTCGGGCGGGGTCACCTGCTACGCGTTCGAGGCGGCGGGCCGGGGCACGCTCGAGCTGCGGGTGCCGTCGGGCATGATGCTCGTGGCGGGCGATTGCGTGGAAACGGTCACTCCGATCGGATACGCCGGCGGCCAATCGTTCCTCGAGGTCGACCTGTGGGATCAGCTGCGCTGGTATTGAGGCTGCTCGCTGCGGCCGCGTCCTTGGCGGCGACCGTCGGGTGCGGCAGCCCGCAATGGCGGGAAGATCCGTCTGATTGGTGGTCTGAAGGCACCGACTACGACGTGATGGAGCCGGTCGTGTTCACCGAGACGCCGTACACGTTCCCGGTGGACCCGGACGTCGGCGTCGGCGCGCTGCTCGACGAGGTGTTCCCGGTGGACTTCTGGACCGCCGCGTACGGATCCGAAGACCAGTACCCGGCGGGCTCGTTGTGCGAGAGCTACGTAGACGACGCGTTGCCGTTCGAGCTCGACGCCGTCGTCACGATCCTGCCCGACTTCTACTTCAAGACCTCCGGCTGCACATCGGACGACGAGAAGTACTACGGCTCGTACTTCGTGCAGGACGCCACCGGCGGCATCTTGATCCTGGGCGACAGCAAGGTCGCCCACTTCGACATGGGCGACCGGATCCGGCTGTCGGTGCGCGGCGCGCGCACCTCGTACGACCTGAACATGGTCACGGCGCACGACGTGATCGAGGTCGTCGAGCACGACGTGCCGATCTTCTACGAGCCAGCCACCGGCACGCTCGGCGCCGAGCACATCGGGCGGGTCACCCGCGTCTCCGGCGTGGTCACGAGCGAGCCCGACACCTTCGGAGCGTTCCAGCTCGAAGCCGAAGACGGCACTACGTACGACGTCACCATCGACTCCGAGCTCACCAAGCGCGGGATCACCGTCGAACCCGGCCAACGCGTCGAAGCGACCGGCCCGGTCTTGTTCAGCTTCGACATCTACGCCGTGATCGTCATGCGGGTCGGGCAGCTCACCGTCTTGGAGTGAGCGTTCCGGCGCGCACATCGAGGCATGGTTCGTCACGCACCGGCTACCGGCTGCGCCTTACGCGCGCCGCCCGGATCGGCTACGTGGCCGCCCGCGCATGGGGGACCCGGGCGCGTTCGGAGGTTGATCGTGACGGTGGCCCGCTCCAAGTTGCTCGCGCTCCTCGCGCTGGGCGCGTCGACCCCCGCGTGGGCGCAGGACCTCGAGACGCGCGCGGCGCCCGAGAAGTCCAGCTCCAACCCGGTCGACGTCGAGATCGGGCTGGAGACGGAGTGGCACGAGGCGTCCAACCTCGACTTCCGGCCGCTCGACGAGTCGTCGGACCAGGCGATCCTGGACAGCGACGACCGTATGTCGTTCGCGTACACCGACGTGTCGGTCGGCGTCGTGTACCGTCCCGACGACGGCCCGGTGGATCTGCGCGTCGTCGCGTCGCACCGCGGCCTTTGGGGCAACGACCAGATCGGCGGCTCGAGCCCGTGGGGTGGCTGGGTCTACTTCGGCGCGCTCGCCGTAGACTGGTTCCCCGACGCCGACTCCACACGAACGCGCCTCACGGTCGGTCGGGACTTCCTCGAGATCGGCGGCCTCGGCGGCACACCGGATCCGGTGCTCGCCGACGTCGTCGACCTGGTGCGGCTCGACGTCGGGATCGGCGGCGTCGCCACGCTGGTCCTGATCCCGATGAACGTGATGGCGTTCCAGACGGTCGACAACCAGATCACCTTCCTGCAGACCACGGCGCAAGGCGACACCTCGCCGTACCCGATGCGCGGTGATCTCTCGACCCGTCGCACCGGCGGCATGTTTGTGCTCGACGGCCTGTCCGTGCCGTTCGAAGCGCGCGCGTACGCGTTCTACACGGACGTCGGCGCGTTCGGATCCGGCGCCGACATCACGTACGCGGGATCGCTGGGCAACTTCGCGGACAACGACTGGGTGTTCAACACCGGCGCGCGCGCGCAGGTCACCGCGGGGCCGGTCGTCCCGTTCGTCGGCTTCGACATGTCGATGGGCATCGACCGCAAGGAGCTCGTCGCGAACGACGTCGACGCGAACGGGTGGGCCATCACGGGCGGCGCCGCGCTCGACACCGGCGGCGACGACACCGCCGCGTTCCGCGCCACCGCGGTCTTCCACCGGGCGCTCGGGTCCGCGTACGGCACCGACGGCCTCCAGTACAGCCACGGCTTCGTCGGGCTGAAGGGCACCCACGTCGGCGGCATGCTCACCCAGCGCTACTTGGGCTGGCACGCCGCCCCGTACGTCGGGCGCATGGGCCTCGAAGACGATCCGCACGAGCCGGACCGCAAGGCGGGCACCCAGGTGATCCAGGCTGGTGTCGGGCTCGACCTGCCGCAGGGCTTCTCGGCCGACGTCGGGTTCTGGAACCTCGCCGACACGTCGGTCTCGTTCGTCGACCTCGCCAACATCGAGCTGATCGACCCGCCGTACGGCTACAGCCGCGAAGAGTTCGCGGCGCAGGAGCGGCTCGGCGCGTCGCTCGGGACCGAGATCGACCTTTCCTTGTCGTATTCGCCGGTCGAGCGGCTGACGTTCAGCGGCACCGGCGCGATGCTGATGCCGGGTGAGTACTACGCGATCGAGATCGCCCGCGTCGCGGGGGATCAGCTCGGCGGCGAGGCCACCGCGTTCGGCGCGTACCTGGGCCTGCGGGCGGACTTCTGATGCGCGCCACGTCGCTGCTGCTCGCGCTTGGGCTCGGCGTCGGCTGCAACGCCGACCCCGGCGAGATCGAACAGACGGTCGGCTACCGCGACGGCTCGGACGGCGGGCCAGACTCCGGGGAGCGCGGCAACGTCGTCATGACCGAGGTGTTGTGGTCGGGCTCGGTGCACGACGACGGGACCTGGGATCGGGCCGACGTCTTCGTGGAGCTGCGCAACCAAGGCAACTTCAACCTCGACGTCAGCGGGTGGCAGGTCGTCGCTACCGGCGCGGTCAACCACACGTGGGTGATCCCGGACGGCGGGCCGCTGCTCACCGTCGGCGACCACCGGTTCATCGCCGCGTCGAACGCCGGCTGCTTCCCCGACGCCGATTGGGTGGTGCCCGATCTCGACTTCGGCTCCGGCGACCCGTTCGAGCTCACCCTGCTCGACAAAGACGACCGCCTGCTCGAGCCGATCGGCAGCGAGACCAGCTTGCCGTTCGCTGGCGGCTACGACCTCGTCACCAGCCGCTCGATGGAGCGTGCCGAGCTGATGTTCGGCGGCGACGGCACCCGCAGCGAGTCGTGGCACTTCTACACGCCGGCCGAGGTCGACGTGCCGAACGATGACCGGGTCGCCGAGGACTGCCGGCGCTACACGCACGCGTCGCCGGGCCGCCCGAATTCGCCGGACTACTCCGGCGCGTACGCCACGGGGAGCCTCGAATGATCGCGCTCGTCCTTGGCCTCGGGTGCGCCGCGCCAGCCCTCGACACCTTCACCACCATCAGCATCGAGTCGGACGACTCCGCCGACGCCGCGCACGCGCGGTGGCTGTCGTTGATGGACGGCGCCACCTCCACGCTCAAGGTCGGCTTGCCGGCCGGCGAAGACCCAGCGCTCGCCGACGGCCTGATCGCGGCCTGGGAGCGGGGCGTCGCGGTCGAGGTGTTCGGCGACGTCGACCGCGCCGACGACGTCGTGTTCGAGGCGATCGACGACGCCGGCGTGCCGCTCCGCCTCGGCGACGGGCCCGTCGGCTACTTCGACTTCGCGATCAACGCCGACGTGGCGTGGGACAGCACCCAGGTCAACATGACCAGCGCGTACGTCATCGCGGACGACGAGCAGTTCCTGATCGCCACCGACGGCGGGCGAACCAGCCCCGGCGGGCGCGTCGCGCTGGTCGGGCGAAGCGAAGATCTCATCGACGACCTCACCGACGAGCACGACCAGCTGTTCGGTGGCACCGACGCCGCCACGCTGACGCAGTTCGACGGGATGGCGAAGTCGATCGGCGACCCAGGTTGGATGTACCACACCGCCTCCGACGTGATCCTCGAGGTCTACTTCGGGCCCCAGGAGCGGCTCACCAAGCGCGTGATCGACGCAGTGTACGGGGCGCGCTCGGGCGTTCGGGTGCTCACCGACGTGCTCGCCGACGAAGGGCTCGTCACCGCGCTCATCGCCAAGGAGCAGACGGGCTTCGACGTCGAGGTCACGGTGGGCCCCGGGTTCGGTATCGACCCGTCCCCTGCGGTCGACGACCTCCTGGGTTCGTTGCCGGTCCGCCAGATCGCGGCGGGCTTGGTGCCCACGATCGTGCTCGTCGACTTCGACGTCGCGCGGGATGGTCGGTACCATCGGCCCCGCGCGATCATCTTGAGCCAGCCGCTGTGGTCGGCGAGCCGTCTCGCGGACGGCGTCGAGACGACGACCGACCAGTACGCAGACGCCATCGGCTGGATCCTCACCGACGACGACGACCCGAGCGCCGAGCTGCTCGCCGCCGAAGCGATCGTCGATCAGTGGCGCGCCGCCGCGGTGGAGATCCCGTGACCCTGCTCCTCTTGCTCGCTTCGGCGTGCAACCCGCCGCCCACCCAGGCAGAGCTCGACCAGACCCGCGGCGGTCGCGTCGAGGTCTTCTTCAACGACCCAGGCACCAACCCCGGCAACCTGTGGGACGCCGACGTCGTCGACGTGATGGTGTCGCAGATCGATCACACCGAGGCCACGCTCGACGTCGCGGTGATGGGCTTCTCGTACACTCCGATCATCGACGCGGTGGTGCGGGCGTACGATCGTGGCGTCGCCGTGCGCTTCGTGGGCGACGCCGGTCACTGGTCCAACGAAGGGTACACCGCGCTCCGCGAGCGCCACGTGCCGATGCAAGTCGGCAACATGGCGCACATCATGCACGACAAATTCATGGTGTCCGACGGCCGCTTCGTGTTCTGCGGCACGTCGAACTGGTCCGAGACCGACCTGCTGATGAACTCGAACAACTTCATCGTGCTCGACAACCCGGAGGTCGCAGCCGACTTCACGAGCGAGTTCGAGCAGCTCTTCGGGGGCGAATTCGGCGGCACCAAGTCCGAGCTCGACAACGGGCGCGTCTACCAGGTCGGCGACACCGAGGTAGAGGTCTGGTTCTCGCCCAACGAAGACGCGATGGGGCGCATCCTCGAGCTCGTCGACGCCGCCGAAGAGAGCGTGCGGTTCACGATCTTCGCGTTCACGAAAGACCAGGTCGGCAGCGCGTTCATTCGTAAGCACGGGGAGATGATCGCGAACGGCGGCGCTGGCGTCAGCGGCGTCATCGACCAATCCCAACTCCACTCGAACGGGCAGTACCACGAGGTGTACCGTCTGATCACCGCGGGCATCGACGTTCGGCTCGACGGCAACGACAACACCGCGCTCCCAGGCGATTACCAGGCGGGCGGCGGTCGCTTGCACAGCAAGACGATGCTGATCGACGCGGACGGCGCGAACCCGGTCGTGATCACCGGATCGTTCAACTGGTCAGCGTCCGCGACCAGCAGCAACGACGAGTTCCTGCTCGTGCTGCGCGGCGAGCGTGTGCGCGACATGTTCCGCGACTACTACGACTCGTTGTGGGCGTCGGGGCGGCGGCTCGGCGGCGATCGGGTCGGCGACGACCTCGATGGCACCGTGCTCAGCCCCGGCGACCTCGTGATCAACGAGGTGATGTGGTACGGCGTGAACCACCAGGACACCGACGGCTACGACGAGTTCATCGAGATCCGCAACACGACGGACCGCCTGATCGACCTCGACCTGTGGGTGATCGCCAACCCAGACGACGTCGTCGTCGGCCTCCCGCCAGGGTCCTGGGTCGGCCCGAACGACACGTTCACGATCCTGGACCACGTGCTCGAGCCGTACGTCGACGGCGCCCCCCAAGACGAGCTGTCAGCGTTCTCGGGGGGCGACCTCATCGTGAACTCGTTCAACGACAACCGCCAGTCCAGGTTGTACCTGAAGGACGGGTCGCTGGAGCTGCTGCTGCTCGACCCGGGCGGAACGGTCGTCGACGCCGCGGGCGACGGCGGTCCGGCGTTCGCGGGCGGGCCCGACCTGAAGGGCGTCGTGTCGCGGTCGATGGAGCGCGCCGACCCACCCGGCGACGGCGCGGACCCGGCGAGCTGGTACGCGTGCACGGCCGACCAAGGGGGCACGTTCGTGAACGCCGAGTTCGCGGACGAGGTGCGCGCGACGCCGGACGAGCCGAACTCACCCGCCCCGTGAGCTGGAGCGAACCTCGGATGTGGCCAACGTGACCGAGCGTGAGCGCCGGTCGCGGTGGCGATCCGGTCCCACAGCGGGTACGACCCGCAGAACGGAGGCGCCCATGCGGCTGATCTTGGGGTGGGTGGCGCTGGGTTGGGTCGCGTGCTCGAAGGGCCCTGACACGGCGCCGACCACCACTACCGACTCGGACGCCGATGCGGACGCCGACGCCGACGCCGACTCGGATTCCGACACAGACTCCGACTCCGACGCAGACACGGACGCGGATGCCGACACGGACGCGGATGCCGACACCGACACCGACACGGATGCGGACACCGACGCAGACTCCGATACGGACACCGATACGGATACCGATACAGACACCGATACGGACACGGAACCCGTCGACCCGAACCGCCGGATGTTCGACGCGGATCACGTGATCGTCGTGCCGAACGAGGAGCGCCTCGATTGGTACAACATCGACGGCACGCTCGCGGCGTCCCGGTCGTTGACCGACATCTTGGGCGCGTGCGCCGACTGCGCGTTCTTGGGGTCGTCCGGCGACGGAGACGGCATGCTCGTGACCTGGTCCGAAGGGATCGGGCTGAGCGCGACGGGCGGCGTCTTGCGGCTCGACGCAAAGGGCACCATCTACCAATGGGACGGCTTCGACTTCCCGCACGAGGTCGTCCGTGATCCGGCCGACGGCGCGTTGATCATCACGCAGTCCACCATCCACGAGCACACCTGGATCGCGGGAGACGGTAGCAGCCCCGCGCCGCTGCGATCGCTTGGGCTCTCCACCCCCGACTACGCCGAACAGAACCCGAACAGCATGTTCCTGATCGAGTGGGAAGGTCGGGTCTACGGGGTGTTCAGCAACTACGGGGCCCTCGGCCCTACCTCGACGGGCCGGGTGTCGTGCTGGGACCTCACCGACCCGGCGTCGCCCACGCTGCAATGGAAGTACCCGGAGGATGGCGCCCTGGACACGCCGCACGGTCCGACCCTGCGCCTTGTCGACGGCACCTGGATCCTTGCGTACGCCCACACGTTCGGCCGCGATCCGGACGGCACGGTCGGCTTGGCCATCACCTCACACCCGTCGTTGCTGCCGGAGTACGTCGCCGACTACACGCCGCCCGCGGCGGTCGGCGACCTGATCTACGTTCGTTCGGTCGAGGTCTCCACCGACGGCACCTTGATCGTCGCCGACACCGGCGCCCAGTTCGAAGGAACCAACGGCAAGATCATCGTTGCGCCGCTGCCGGCGGGCCTCACCCCGTCTGGCTTGTCGGGCGCCATCGGCGGCGAGCAGGTGTTCGTCGAGCTCGCCGGGGCCACGTTGTTGCTCGACGGCCTCACCGAGCCGTACGAAGCGTTCTTATGGGAGCCTGGGTTCGCGCTCTGACGTAGACAAGGGCAACGCCTGGGGGCATGGTGCCAGAGTTGCCGCCGGAGGGCGCATGCCGCGGATCGTCTTGGCCGGGTGCGCTCTGTTGACAGGCGCTGCGTGCGGGTATCAGCGTCCGTGCGGCGCGAGCGATGGCAGCGTGATCCAGGTGGATCTCGTCGACGGCGCCGACGAGCCGCTCTCCTACGGAGCGGTCCGCGCCGTGCATTCGAGCGGCACGCTCAACGAATGTTTGCCGTTCGAACCTTCGCGCTTCTCGTGTGGCCCGCTCGCCGCGGGCGTGTGGACCCTCCATGCGACCGCGCCCGGCTTCACCGCCGAACAGTTCGCGCTGGAGGCCACCGGCACGCCGGCGTGCGGAGATCCCGAGGTGATCGTGCAGATGCAGCTCAGCGGCACGCCGCTGGAAGCTCCCAGCGACGCGATGGAGGCGCGCCTCACGGAGTTCGGGCGCTGCCCGACCACGGTGTGGGCGGGCGACACGAGCGGGACGCTGCTCGTCGAGGTCGGCCTCGAAGCTCCGGAAAGCCTTGCGGTCGATCTGGCGACGGCCCCCGCCGCGTTCCTGGTCCGCTCCGGCGCGATCGTCGCCGCGTCGTGCGCGCCCCAAATCGGAGACGTCGGCGCCCAGACGTGGTTGCCGTCTTCTGGGATGCTCGAAGTCGACGTCGAGTGGATCGCGTCGCTGGGCGACGGCCGCCACGCGTACGCATGGCACGCGCGCGCGGAGGAGGTCGTCCTCGAAGAAGCCACGACCAACGGCAGCACTCAGCTCTTCGCCCTCGACGTGTACGGCGTCGCGGCGTTCTAACCAGGCCCAGGCCCCGGACTGCGGCCCACGGCCGCTCAGGGCAGGGCCGCGTAGCGCGTGAGCGGCGCTGGGCCGACCGCCCTCCCCGAGAGCGGGTTCCCGGCGAGATCGGTGACGCCGCTCGCGATCGCGAGGAACAGCGGGCCGGCCGGCCACGCCCGTTCGGGCACGAAGACGGCGTCGTGCTGCTCGTTGGACAACGACCACACGCCGACGACCTCGACGCCGTCGGCCAAGACGACGATCGCCGCGCGCGCGGACGCCGCCACGGGCTCGCCGAACCGGACCGTCAGCGGGTCGCGCGGCCCGGTTGGGGCGCGCACCCGAATGTCGGCGGCGGACGGCGCCGTGTGGTCCGCGGGACCGACCTGATACGCCCGCGCGCCTCCCATCACCCAGAGCCATGCTCGTTCTCCAGGCTCGAGGCCGGACACCGCGAGCTCGGCGTCACGAGGAAGGCCGTCTCCGCCGCCTGGGGAGCCGACCCGCGCCACCAACCGCGCCGACGTCGACCGCGGAGCGCCGTCGGCCGAGACCAGCTCGGCGTGGAACCGCGCTGGGTCGAAGCCCGCTTCCCTCCGCAGGTGGATCGCCGACAGGTTCGCCGGGACGGTCGCCGTTGCGGGCCAGACCTCGATCGTGGCATCGAGGGGCGGCGGGGCGTCAGGGGCCGACGGGGCCGGCGGCGGGTTCGAGCAGGCCAACGAACCACCGAGCGCCACGAGGATCGCTGCCCCCCCCCAACGCAACCGAGCGGACACCCGCGGGGACCTCGTCACCCGGCGGCTCCGCGAGGCGTCGCGGCGTCGAACATGACGCCCCGCGACAAGATCCAGCCCGGGTCGAGCCGCTGCTTGAGCGCGCGCGAGGACACCAGCAGGTCTGGGGGCGCAAACTCCTCGAACCACGCCTTCTTTACGCGGCCGATCCCGTGCTCCGCCGACAGCGTACCCCCGGAATCGATCGCCGCCGCCGCGAGCGCGTGGTGGTACGCCCGCGCGGCGGCCACCTCGTCGACGGACCGCGGCAGCAGGTTGAGGTGCAGGTGGTTGTCGCCCAGGTGGCCGAACAACACCGACGGCACCGGCGCCGCCTCATACGCGTCGAACATCCGGGACATCGCGGCGTCGGGCACCGCGAGGTCGGTCCCGATCTTGGGCAACCCGGCCCGCACGAGGCGCTCGTTGACGCGCGCCGGGACCGCGTGGCGGGCCGCGTGCATGCGGTCGAGCCCGTCGCGATCGGTCGCTGCCCACACATCGTCGGCCGTCGCGCCGACCGCGTCCACGAGCTCGAGCCACGCGCCGAGGTGCGCGTCGAGGCCGCGCACGATCGGCTGCTCGACGAACAGCGCCGCTCCGGCGGCGGCCCGCGGGGTGAGGTCGCTGATCAGCGCGAGGGCCGCGCGGTCGAAGTACTCGATGCAACGAGGTGACACCGCGCCGGACGCGTCCGCGCGCGCCGCGCGACGTGCGGCGTCCGACATCGCGGCGGCGACGCCACGATCCGGACAGAACACGAACAAGCCGACCACTGGTACCACGGGCAGCGAACGCACCCACGCCTGCGTCACGATCCCGAGCGTGCCTTCCTGGCCGACGAACACGTCGACGCAGTCGGCCGCCGCAGCGTACCCGGCGGCCGACTTGACCGCGGACGGCGGCCGCTGAACCCGGGGCCAGTCGGCGGGGATCGGGTCGCCGCGTCGCGCGCGGATCAGGTCGCCGGTCGGCAGCACCACGTCGAGGGCCTCGACCCACCGGCGGGTGGCGCCGTAGCGGAACGAGCGCGCCCCCGACGCGTCCGTCGCGATCGCGCCACCGAGCGTACACGACCGCCAAGACGTCGGATCCGGCGGGAAGAAGCGCCCATGCCCTTCGAGCAGCGCGTCCAGGTCAGCCAACCCGACGCCCGCTTGCGCCGCGACTACGTCGCCGTCGAAGCCCACGATGGCGCGCATCCGCTCCAACGACACGATCCAGCCGCCGTCGGGGCACGCCGAGCCGGTCGTAGCGGTGCGGGCGGCGCTCGGCGTGACCGGGACACCGTCTGCTTGCGCGCGGCGCAGGATCGCGGCCACCTCGTGCGCCGTCGTCGGACGGAACAACGCTTCGGCGCGCCCCCGCAGGTTCGAAGCGTCGGTCAGGTAGCCAGCGATGACGTCAGGGTCGCGCTCCACGACACCCGCTACATCTGGAAGCCGAGCCCGAACTGCAAGACCAGGTGGTTGTCCTTGATCTCGCCGTACTCGGTGCCCGAGTCCTCGCCAACGAGCGTCATCTTGCGGGACTGGTTCACCAGCCCGGCGTCGAGGTACACGTTGTCCGTGATGCCGTAGCCCACGCGCGCGTCGATCGAGAACGCGTACGGGCTCGAGAAGTACGCGAGCTCCTGCGTGACGCCCGCGACGGCGAACAGGTCCGCGACCTCGAGGCCGAGCTCACCGCCGAGGCCGAGCCCCGGCACGAACAGCGTCTCGTAGCCGATCGGGGGCCGCGAGAAGTCGCCGGTGAACAGGATGAAATCGTTCGCAGTGACGCCGACGCGGGCGCCGACGTGCACGCGCGCGCCCGACAGGTCGATCGGCACCCGACCGACACCGAGCACGGAGATGTCGGTGACCACGTCCGGCGCGACCTCACCGTTGAACTGCTCGGTGGTGATCCCGTAGAACGTGGAGCGGTACCGCGCGTCGACGCCGATGAACTCCACGCCCGGCACATACACACGACCGCCCACCCCGAAGCCCATCGGCTTGGCGGCCTCCGCGGAGTCGTAGTCGCCGCCGATCGCCAACACGTCCGACAGGAGCGGGCCCGTCGACGAGAACGGGCGCTGCTCGTACCGGTAGAACGACGGCACGAACGCGACCCCGACGCGCATCCACGGGTACTCGCCCGCCTCCGCAGGCTGGTTCGGCTCTTTGGGCGCCTTCGGCTCCTTCGGCGCCTTCGCCACCGCCCCGGTCGCCACCTGCACCGTGCCCATCACGTTGCCGACGAACACGGTGACCTGGCCGCCCGTGAAGTCCGGCGGGACCTGGTAGCTGACCTCGTAGGTGCCGTTGCCCATGTCGATCGTCGCGCCCGGCACCCCGCTCGGCACCGCGATGTTGAGCGGCTGACCCGCCACGCCGATGCCGTTCGCGTCGCGCGCATCGACCTTGATGCGAACGACCGACCCTGGCGTGACGGTCGGCGGGTCGGTCGTGACGACGACGGCCGCGACCGGCCCGGACGGGCGCACCTGGGTGTTGGTGGGCGGAGGCGCGACCGCCGACGCGACCGCGCCGCTCGCCGCCGAGCCGAGCTGCAACGAGCGCACGCCCGCCGCCGTGGACGACGCGACGGCGACGTACGCCGCCTGGCCCGACATCGGCGCCGCGACGCCAACGACGGACGCGGGCGCTTGCACGAACGCGGTGCCACCGATGATGTCGCCGGCGGTGGCCTTGATCTCGACGACCCCGACCGAGGTGGACGCCGCGTAGTTGATCTGGGCGATGCCGTTCTTGTCGGTCTTCGCGACCGAGGGCAGCTTGCCGTCGCCCTTCTGGAGGGTGATCGACACGTCGACGTCGGCGACAGGCAGGCCGAAGCTGTCGACCGCCATGACCAGGATCGGCAGCTCCGACGCGCCGTCGTTGATCACGCGCGTGCCCGCCGGGACGACCACGAGGTTGCGGACCGGGTTGCCGCTCGCCGCCTGCCGCGGGACCGCGACGACCGCGAGGCCGTTGCCGTTCGTGACCTTGATCTCGGCCTGGTAGTCACCACCGGCGAGATCCTTCGCCGACGTGACGTCGCCACCGACGAGCAGGTAGCCCATCTCCCGCCCCGCGACGCCCGAGCCGTCCGAGCCAGTGACCTTGGTGAACACCCGGACCGAGCCGCCGGCGGCCGGCAGCACCGCGGGCTCGCTGCCGAGCGTGAGGCCGGCGGGGCGCCGCGGCGCGAGCTCGACGTTCAGCTTGTCGATCTGGACCTCGCTGCCACCGAGGCTGGCGCGCAGCGTGACGCTCGTCTTCACGTCCGACGATGCGGGGCGGAACTTCGCCATGTAGACGCCATTGCCCTCGTGCGCGACCGGCCCGAAGCTGCCGGGGCCTTCGACGGTGAGCACGACGTTGGCGGCGGTGTCGGGCTGACCGCTCGGGGTGGCCACGAACACCCGCACCGGGATCTCGAGCGCGGCGTCGGCCGGGACGGACGCCGGCAGCGGGAACACCTTGAGACGGGCCGTCTCGGGCACGCGCAGGTCGAGCTGGGTGACGGTCGACCGGCCGTCCTTGACGGTGGTCTGCGACGCGATGTTGATGCCCGGCGGCACGACGATCGGCACCGTGGCCTTGCCGTCGCTGCCGGCGACCACGGGGCCGAAGTCCCGATCGCCGACCCGTAGCACCACGGAGGCGCCCGGCTCGGCCTTGACCGGGTAGTCGACCTTCCCGAGCAGCGGGATGACGACGCGGCCGACGGCGCTGCCCGGGTCACGCACGTCCGCGGCGACGATGATCGCGAGCTGCGGGAAGTTGACCTTCGGGGTGACGAACCGGCCGGTCAGCTTGCCGCCGCCCATCGCGGTGAGCGCAGTGACCTCACCCGCGGTGGCCGCGGTGCGCAGGCCGAGCCCGCCGAGCGGCTGCCCCGGGTCGCCCTTCATCGTGAAGCTGATCGTGGAGTCGCTCCCCTGCCCGAGCACCAGCTCGAACGGGTTCGCCACGACGTCGATCCCGGTCGGCCACGCCGGGTGCACCATCACGGACTCGGTAGCCTCGAACGCCACCTTCGCCGGGGTCTTGCCCTTCACCGTGACCGGCACCGGCGTGCCGACCGGGACCGACGGTGGTGTGTACGTGAACCGGTACAAGCCGCCCCCGACCTCGACCAGGTCGGTCGCCGTGCCGAGCGGAGCGGTGGGCTTGGCCTTGATGCCGGTGACGCCGACGCCCTTGCCGTCCAGCGCGAGGAAGTGCATCTCGACCGGGCCGCCACCGCCGACGACGTCGGCCGCAGGCAGCACCTCGAAGGCCCCGCCCACGAACACGTCCTGGGCCTGCGCGACGGGCGCCAACCCCAATGAGGCCACGACCGACCCCGAGAGCGCGAGCGAGAGCAAGAAGGAGCGAACGCGAAGCATGAAGACCCCTCAAGGTGACAAGACAGCGGCCGCAACGCTACCACCGCGTCAAAGGGCCAGCATGTAAAGCCGCCGTCATACCCGCGCCACGCCGCCCACGGGATCGGCGCCAGACCGCGCCGGTCACAGGGCGCGGGTCGCCTTGATCTCCAGGTATCGAGCCAACAACGCAGGTGTGACGCGCCCCGGCGTCGCGTCGACCACCAACGCGCCGCGCTGCTGAAGGCGCTCCAGGCGCCGGGCGCGCCACCCCATCAGCTCGGCCGCTGCGCCTTGGGACCACGGGTCACCGCCCGTCGAGAGGCGTGCTTCGACCGCCGGGTCGCGCAGCATGACGCACAGCGGCAGGTGCCGGCGGGCGAGCGCGGACACCAGCCGGTCCGCGAGGTCCGCCTCGACGTCGTCGATGATCGAGCTGATGACGACGACCAGGCAGCGCTGGCGCACCCGCGTCGCGAGCAGGTTGAACGCGAGGTCGTGGTCGGACGCGTGATCCGACGGCTCCTGGTCGAACACCGCGCGGACGAGCCTCCCCCCCCAGAGCGCGCCCCCACGCGGCGGCAGCCAGACCCGCGCCGACCGATCGTAGACGAGCATGCCGACCCGGTCGCCGTGCCTGAGCGCGGCGTGCCCGAGCGCGAGGGCGGCGTCGAGCCCGTGATCGAACAACGAGCGCCCCTCGAAGCGTCCGCTGGTCATCCGCCCGGCGTCAACGAGCAGGATCACGTTCTGACCTCGCTCTTGCCCGAACTCGCGCGAGACGAGGGACGACCGACGGGCGGTGGCGCGCCAGTCGACGTGCTTGAACGGGTCCCCGACGACGTACGGCCGGAGGCGCTGGAACTCGCTGTCCGCGCCGGGGCGCCGCACCGACACCCGCGATGGCATGCGCAGGTCGAGGCGCGCTTCGAGGGCCCATTGCCGGAACCGCGCCACGTCGGGGAGCACGTGCACGTCTGCGCCCAGCGACACCGAGCGGCGCCACCCCCACAACCCGAGCGCCGAGCGCCCTTGCGCGACGACGTCTCCGAACCGGAACCGGCCCCGGCGGTCGACCCGGATCCGGTACGTCACGACGACCTCCCGCCCCGCGGGCACCAGCACGGTCACTGGCAGATCGGACACGGCGCCCGGGGCGTCGTCGGCGATGTCCAGCGTGAGCGGGCCCGGAGCGTCGTGCGATACCCTTAGGTGTACCTTCACTTCACGAGCAACGGGCACCGTCGGTGGAGCCTCGCGGACGATCCGGATCGTGGGCCGCCGCCCGAACGCGTCGGCCGCCGCGGCGGCCAGCACGAGCAGGTCGAGCGCGATCACGACCGGCACCGCGGGCGTCACGTAGATCGCCAACGCTGCGGCGACGAGCGGCGCGAGCAGCAGCAGGACCAGCCGGCCAGACGGGATCAACCGCGCTCCCCACCCGGGATCGGCACGTCGCGCAGCACGTCGCGCACGACGTCGTCGGCGGAGATGCCCTCGAGCTCTGCCTCGGGGCGCAGCAAGAAGCGGTGCCGCAGCACGGCGGCAGCGAGCCCCTTGACGTCATCAGGCACGGCGTAGGTCCGACCATCCGACGCGGCAACCACCTGCGCGCACAGCAGCAGGCTGATCGACGCGCGCGGCGACGCGCCGAGATCGACCGCCGGGTGGCGGCGCGTCGCGCCCACCAACGCCGTGATGTACCGAAGCACGCCATCGTCGACGCGCACGCGGCGCGCGAGGCGCTGCAGCTCCAGCACGCCGGGCCCGTTCGTGACCTCGCGGATCGCGGCGGCGTCGAGGTCGGAGGGGTCGAAGCCGGCCAGGTAGCGGCCGAGCAGGTCCGTCTCCACCTCGATCGGCGGGTGGGCGACCAGAAGCTTGAGCAAGAACCGGTCGAGCTGCGCCTCGGGCAACGGGTAGGTGCCCTCGCTCTCGATCGGGTTCTGGGTCGCGAGCACGCAGAACGGGCGAGGCAGCGGCCGCGTCGCGCCGTCCACCGTGACCTGGCGGTCGCTCATCGCCTCGAGCAGCGCCGCCTGGGTCTTCGCGGGCGCCCGGTTCACCTCGTCGGCGAGCACCAGCTCGGCGAACACGGGCCCGGGGTGGAACACGAAGCCGTTCTCTCGCTGATCGAACACGCTGCTGCCGGTCACGTCGCTCGGCATGAGGTCCGGCGTGAACTGGATGCGGTGGAACCGCAAGCGCAGCGCGCGCGCGAGCGTCCGGCCGAGCAGCGTCTTGCCGAGCCCAGGCGGACCCTCGAGCAGCACGTGGCCGCCCGCGATCATCGCGATGAGCACGCCCGACACGACGTCGTCCTGGCCGAGCACGACGCGCCCGATCTCGTCGGCCACCGCCCCAAAGGTCTCGGCGAACGACGCGGCTTCGGCGTCGGTCAGCTCCGTTTCGACAACACCCACAGGGCCTCCATCAGTCGCAGGTCTTCTTCCGGGACGTCCGGCCCATCGGGCTGGTCGGCCCACTCGGTCGCGCGCGCCAACAAGGCCGCCGCTTCGGCTTCGCTGCTCCCTTCCCGGCGCGCCGCCGCCAACAGCGCCACCCGGCCCATCCGGTCGAGCACCAGGCGGGCGACCGCCGACGCCGCGCGCCGGGACGCCCGAGCCTGGCGCCACCGCGTCGCGAGCGCCTCGACGTGCTCGGAGAGGTCGGCGTGGGCGGCGTCGTCGACCGGGCGTGGGGCAACCAGCGGGATCCCACGCGACCACGCAGCGACGCCCAGCACCGTGAGGAGCTGCACGACGAACGGCAACATGTGCCAGGTCCAAGGGTTCTCGGGGGGCGCGTCGCCGCCCATCGCCTCGTCGAGCACCAGCACCTGATCGCCGGGGCTCGACAACACCGACAACAAGGACAAGAGCAGCGTCTCGTTGGTGGTCGACACGAGCGCGCCGTTCTCGAGCAGCCGACCGTCCGACACCGCCGCGACCGCCCCCTCACCCACCGACGGCTCGTCGCTGCCGAACACGACCACCACGACGCCGGTGCCGTCGGCTTCGACCCACAGCTCCCCCGGGGCGCCGACGAACCCGCGCTGGGGGCCATCGGGCAGGTAGAGGCCCGCGTCGTCCGCCCACACCGTGCCGACGTCGAGCGGCTCCCACTCCGTGAAGCCGAAGCGGCCCTCGATCGGGCCAGCGACCAACAAGCCCCCCCCGCTGTCGACGAACGCCTCGATCTTCGACCACTCGTCGTCGCTGGGCTGGAGCAGCTCGAGGTCGAGCACGATGACGTCGACGTCGTCGAGATCGTCCAGCGACCCACCGACGGTCACTCGACCGCTCGCCTCCAGCAGCGCGTGCAGCGCCGCGTCGCCGAGCGGGCCGTACCGGCTCGACGCCGCCGCGTCGCCGACCCACAGCAACCACGCCGCCCCCACCGAGGCCAGCAGGCGCGCCGCAGCCGCCAGCACCGCCTCCGCGACGCCACGATCCGGCACGCGCCCGCCGAACCGCCACCGCTCGACGGGCCGAACGACGGCATCGAGGCTCTCTTTGACCGGCTTGTCCTTTCGGACCGCCCGCACGTACTCCCGATCGGTCGTCGCGACGTGCAGGCGCACCCGCCCCGCCGCCCCGAGCGCGCGCAACGACGCCGCGCGGGCGAGCAACACGGCCCGCCCTGGGTCGCCTTCTTCGAGCGCGCGCCGGGCCCCGTCGAGCAGGTCCGGGGCCGGGGCGTCGGGCACCGCCTCGTCTTCCGGTAGCACGTACGCCTCGGAGGCCGGAGCCAGCTTCGGCCGACGGTCCGTCCCCATCCACACGACCGCGAGCCGGATCACGACCGCAACCACCAGGGCCACGAACAGCGCCAGCATCCAGCTCATCGCGGTGCGCGCGTCGCCCTGGCAGCCTGGGGCGGCGGGCTCGCACCCGTCGGACTGCTCACAGCCCGACCGGTCACAGCTCCGTGGCTGCTCACACCCTCGGGACGGGTCGAGCGGCTGGGGCAACCGGCCGCGCAACCGGCCGCTCCCGCCCCCCCGCATCGAGGACGGCGCGCACGACAGGCCGGTCGACTCTGGATCTTCGCCCGCGCACGTCGCGCGCAAGCCGGGACAGCGGTCCTCCGGTGCGTCCTCCAGCACCTCGCACCACAGCTTCGCTTCTTCCGCGTCGACCCCGCCTTCGTGGCAGAAGCGGAACGCCTCGGCGTCGAGCGGGTGAGGCTCCGCCGCGACCGCCGCCCACACGGCAAACAGGACGATCATGTCGCGCCCTCGCCGTCGAACCGGCCTCGCGACGACAGCGCCGAGGCCACGGCGCCGAGGCCGACTTGCAGGTCCCACCCCTCGTCGCGGGTACGGGCGTCGACGTACAACAACAGCCGCCACACCGACGTGAACAGGTGGCCGAGCAGCACCCCGGCTACGAAGTACGGCGTGGTCTGGCCGTCCCAGAGCGATCCGAACAACGGTGGGACCTGCAGCACGCCGTGTACGAAGCCCGACCCCGCGCTCTCGGCGGCGAACCCCGCGAACATCGGGAACAACAGGCCGATCATGCCCGCGGTCAGGCCACCCGCGCTCTGGCCGACCGCCAGCCGCATCGACCGCTCGACGCTCCGGCGGCCTCCGACGCGCTCCAACAGCGCAGCCTCGGGCGCGAACACGAACGGCACCACCGTCAACGGCCCCCCGAAGCCACACAGCGTCGTACCGAGCGCGAACCCCAACAACGCCGCGAGCCACCCCACAACCAGCGCGCCCCCCCGCGACGCGGCCTCGACCAGCACCGTGCCGAGCGGCACCGCCGGGGTAAACAAGAGCCGCCCAGCAAGCAGCGCGATCGGCGCCCGCAGCGCCGGACCGATCGCCAGGGCCATGACCGCCAGCGACCAGTGGCCGTCGAACAGCGCCCCGAGCGCGCTCGCGAGCACCCACAGCGGCCCCAACCACCACAGCACGACCCGAGCCCACAACCGCGCCCGCGCCCGCAAGAACACGATCACGAGGTCGCCCACCTCGAGGGGGCCTCGGGGGCGCAGCGCCACGAGGCAACGGAAGGGGTTCACGAGCGCCGCCCGCCGAACCACAACCACGAGCCGACGACGAACCACTGCACGAGGCCAAAGCCCCACTTCACCGGCGCGGGCACCATCGACGCGCTCCACAAGCCTTCGATCAACGCGGCGATGAACAACATGAACGCCGCTCCCGCGACCATGCGCAGCAGCGCCGGCCCCTCACGGCGGACCGCGTCGAGCCGCGACGCCACCCCCGCCGCCCCCTGCCCGACCACGATCGCCAACCCCAGGCGCAGCCCCGCCGCGCCCGACACCACCACCGCGGTCAGCTCCCACGACGAGTGCCCGGACACGAACGTAATGAAGTTCGATCCGGCCCCCATCGCGATGACGTACCCCTGCACGGTGCCGAGCACGAGGCCGTTGTAGACGAGGTAGAACACCGGCCCAAGCCCGGCGAGCGCGCCGGTCGCGAAGCACCGCAGCGCGATCCCCACGTTGTTGAGCACGTAGAAGCCGGTCATCGTGAAGTCTTCGCCCGCTTCGCGGCCGACCTCGCTGCCCGAGTACGCGTCGAGCATGCTGTCGAGCTGCTCGACGGGGACGACGCGCTCGGCGAGCGTCGGCTCGATCAGCGCCGTGACGGTGCCCAGCACCAGCGGGCCGTAGAACATGAAGAACGCCGCCCAGAACAACCACCCGGACGCCCGGATCTCCCTCGGGGCGTCGGCCAGCACGAGCCGCAGCAGGTTGACCGACGCGCGGGGGCGAGCCCCGTACAGCACCCCATGCGCGCGCCCGGCGAGCGACTCCAGGTAGAGGACGACCTCCTCACCGGCGCCCCAGCTCCGCGCCCGCGCGAGATCGGCGCACACCGCGCGGTATCCCTCCGAGAGCTGCGCCCAGTCCGACCCCGTGCGGGCCCCCCGGTCGAGCGCGCGCTCGAGCTCGCGCCAGGCCGGCTCGCGCGCGCGGATGAGCTCGGTGCGGCGGCTCACGCGCGATCCCGGCCGGTGGCGCGCGCCCACACCAGCGCCACCGTACGGCTCGCGCTCGCCCCCACCACCCCGGTCGACGCCTGAAGCGCCGGCGCGACGATCGCCGCCAGCTCCTCCAGCCGACCCGCCGACAACCTCGCGCGACGCGCCAGCAGCGCCTCGATCACCTGCAGGTGATCCGGCTGCACCGCCACCACCGAGGGCAACGCGAGGCGCTCCTCCTCGGTGATCGGCGGATCGAGCACGACGACCGCGGGGCGCGCGCTGCCCGACTCACACAGCACCACCGTGCCGGCCGCGAGATCCCCCAGCCGCCGAAACATCGGATCCAATGACGTGCTGAGGAACCCGACCGCGCCGAACCCGAGGCCGTCGGCCGCGCGCAGCAGGTTGCGCAGGATGAAAGCGCCCCCGGTGGGCCGCCCGCCGTCGACCCGCACGACCCGCAGCCCGAGCACGTACTTGCCCGGCGTCTGCCCCCCGGTCGCCCACTCGAACGCCGCGCCGTACCCCCAGTCCAACAAGAAGATGAACACGAAGAGCACGCCCGCGCCGAGGCCCGCCACCGTCTCGCCGGTGACGCCCACCACCGCGGCGACGACCCCGAAGGCCATCAGCACGATGCCACGGATCACGAGGTCGAACGACCACGCGAGCGCGCGCACCAGCGGCCCGGCCAGCCGAAACCGGAACCGGACCCGCTCCGGGGTTGCGAGCGACAACACGGTGTCCACCGGCTCCAATCGACGGCCCTCCGCGCCGGTAGGATTTCCGTCCCCCCATCCGGCCGGGCGATGGTAACGTGGAATCAGACCCAGAACGGATGGAACGCATGCGCCGCTTGCTCCCAATCGTCGCCTTGTGCGGCGTGGCCTCGCTCGCCGTAGCAGGTACGACCTCGCTGAACTTCGCGACCGCGCCCACGCCCACGACCGACAACACCGTGGTGATCGGCGGCGCCATCGAGCTCGACGTCATCGACGTGCTCGACGCGTCCGGCGTGTGGTACCGATCGCCCATCGACCCGGCGTTCGCCCCCCTGTACGCGGTCGAGCTCAACAAGGACGACGGCAGCACCTTCTCGTCGACCGACGTCTGCTACAAGCGCTCGAAGAACGTCGACACCCTGATCACGTACGACTTCACGTACGGCCTGCGCGCCGGGCCGTTCCCCACGAGCGGCACTGGCGACCTCGCCACGCTGCCGACCGCGTCCGACCTGACCCTCCCGTCCGACGCGTTCGTCCCGAGCCTCGCGTTCTTGACCGGCGGCGCGCACGGCACCGCCGCCGCAGCCGACACCGTCTCGTACACCGTCACGTTCCACTACAGCGACACCACCGAAGCCTCGGTCGTCGTGCCGATCCCGTCCGACCGCGGCACCACCTGCACCGTGTGCTCGGGCTCCGACTGGGCGCTGATCCCGCACACCAGTGAACTCGACCCCGAGAACAGCGCCGGCTGCAGCAACGCCGGCACCACGCTGTGGGAGGTCGTCGTCGACGACCCGTCCAACGGCACCGAGCTCGTCACCTCGGTCGAGGTCACGTACGACGACGCGTTCGCGGTCGGCGACGCCGGGCTCGGCGGCCCGCTCGCGTGGTCGGTCGAGATCGACGACGTCGCGTACGACGCGTCGTACTTGTGGCGCGGCACGTGGTCCGCCACGTTCGACAACGGCGCCAACACCCTGTGGAAGGGCGTCGACTGGCTCGAGACCGACAACGGCGGCCTCGTCAGCCTCGCCGTCGACTGCGGGCCGACCGCCCCGGCCAGCCCTGGCCCGTGGTTCGACATCGACGACGCGCCGGTGTCGTTCGACTGTGAGGGCCAGTTCCTCCGCCTCGACGTCGACCTGCAGGCCGCGTTCGACCTCTCCCCCTCGCTCGACGGCGTCGACCTCATCTCGTACGTCGACGCCGACGGTGACGGCGCGAGCCCCACCGGCGACGGCAGCGACGGCGTCGGCCTCGACTGCGACGACGGCGACCCCGGCGTGACCGCCCCCACCTGGTACCGCGACGCCGACGGCGACACCTACGGGACCCCGCTCGACACCGAGGTCGCGTGCTCCGCCCCGGTCGGCTACGTCGCGAACGACGACGACTGCAACGACGGCAACCCCGCCATCTCCCCGGGAGACCCAGAGCTCTGCTCCACGATCGGCGTCGACGACGACTGCGACGGCACCGCCGATGAGGACAGCGCGGTGGGCGTGCTCACCTGGTACCGCGACGCCGACGTCGACACCTACGGCAACCCGTCG